>CAMTOX010000083.1 GCA_947074225.1 uncultured bacterium | reverse complement strand
CTTCACGAGAGATAACGGCAAATTTGGCCTTGTTTACTTTCTCGCCAAGAGCTTATACTTGGAAGATATGAACACCTGTGCCCATAGGTACTTGGAAGTAACCATTAACAGGAGTAGAGAATGTTTTCTCAATAATCTCTTTGTCAAAACCTGGAGTGTTTTCACGAACCCAACCTATTTCACCGTTTGCGCGTGCATTTTCCGATTGTGAAAACTCGCGGCATAAAGCTACGAAGTTTGCACCACCCTTAAGAGCTGTTTCAATACTATCGGCCAAAGCACGAGTCTTTTCAACATTGTCCGTATATACAAAAATGTTACGAAGCTTCACTGAGTCGGGAGCTACAATGCCATTTTCTACCACGCGAGCCATTTTGAAAGTGTTATTCTTGAAGATTGGACCCATAACATCGCCTGCTGATGCTGTAAAGGCAAACTCTGAAAAATCTGGATCTATATCGTCATTACTTTCGTTTATGCCACGGTAAATAATGTCTGAATTTGAATTGGTGAAAAGAGCAATCTCGTTAGTGCTTGTAAACTCATCGGTTAAACCGTTAATCCATACAGATACGGATTCAAAATCTTCTTGAGAAGGAGTGATAGGGAAAGATACATACTGTATGTTTACTGATGCCTCTTGCTTAAATTGTTCTTTCTTCTTGTTGTAAAGCGATTTGATTTCAGAATCGCTTACTTGAATAGTGCTATCTGGAATTGCAAATTAGTTCTTCATAGCGTAAACCACTGTTGCCATTTCATTTTTATTCTCAAATGCTTGTTTTGCTTGAAGATTATTTACTACTAATGTTTTGCTTAATAAAGAAATATATTTCTCTTGAAGACGGTTTTGTTGAACCATTTTCTCCCAGAATTTCCAATATTGTCTCAAACGACGACCCTCATCGCCATAGTTGTTTATTTCGTCAGACTCTACATAAGCAATGAAATCGCGCACACGAGCAGGGTTGAAATAACCCGTTTCATTGTCTACAAAAACACGACGTTGTTGAACTAATGGGCTAATACGTGAACCTATTAATAATTCGCGCATCTCGCTAGTTGGAACTTGAAGACCCATGTTATATGCTTCATCTTCCATTACTTGGTATAGTACTGCGTTATCCCATACCATTTGTTGAATTTGTTCTTGAAGCTGATCGTTGATTGCTGTCTCGCCATATTCTATTTTATAAACAGAATTTAATTGATCAATCAACCCAGCATATTCATCAATTTTTATTCCTTGGCCATTGATGTTTGCCACATCTTTGTTCTGATTGCTGAATAAACTTGTACTTGAGTTCAAGAAGTCTCCAATTATGAAAGCTACCATAGCGACGCCTATCACAATTAAAATAAGAACCCCTTTGCTTCTAATTTTTTCTAATGTTGCCATTGTTTTGTTACAGTAATGATATTAGTAATGATGTTAATATTCGGAAATAATAGTCTACAAAGATAGAAAAAAAAGTTGTACTTAATACGCTTTTCATATAAAAAGTATAAGCAATTGTCTATCAATATTCAAATCTAATTTTAAAAGGTCAATTTAACTAATTCTATCCTATTTCGGTTAGCTTGTAGTACTTTAAATGTCCATTGATTAATATGAATTGTCTCGTTTAATTTTGGAAGTTTTTGGTAATGGTAGAGTATAAAACCAGCCACAGTAACATAATTTTCCGACTCTGGGAAATTTATTTCAAAAAGCATATTTAAGGTCGACACTTCTAACCGTCCAGAGAGAAGATACTCTTTTTGACCCAACTTTTTTGCCGTATAGGCCACATTGTCGTGCTCATCTTCAATCTCACCAAAGATCTCTTCAATTATATCTTCCAAAGTTACCATACCGGCAGTACCTCCCAGCTCGTCAACTACTACAGCAATACTTTTCTTCTCTTTCATGAAGATGTTCATCAACCGGTTGGCTGCCATTGTTTCTGGAACTATAGGCATTTTACGCAAGTAAGGGCGCCAATCGCCTTTTATGTGAAACAGATCTGATGAGTGTATATAACCTATTATATTATCTATATTGGTCTCAAAAATAAGAATCTTTGAATAGCCCGACTCTACAAATTCATTAGTTAACTCTTCTAAAGTGGTAGCATCTTTTGGTAAAGCAGTAATCTCTGTTCGGGGAATTATGCAATCGCGAAGTTTTATGGTGTTAAAATCAAGAGCGTTCTGGAAGATTCGAACATCATTTTCTATCTCTTTATTTTCGTTGCCACTTTCTATAGATTCGTTAATGAAGAAATCTAAATCCATTTTACCTATAGCCTGTTTCTCCTTATTGGGAGTATAGACTTTAAATAAACGCATCACTAAGATGGCTATATATGTACAAAACAGTGTTACCGGATAGAGCACAACATAACATACAAAGAGCAGGGGAGAGAATACAGAGATCCATACATTTGGATTATGGCGAAATATGGTCTTTGGTAGGAACTCACCCGTAAAGAGAACTATCAGAGTCGCAATAAGGGTTTGAATCACTGTAATAACAAAGTCGCTTGGAATCCAACGAGCAATAATAGGTTCTAAGAGCTGAGCCATGCGTATACCATAAATAACCAAAGCTATGTTGTTCCCAACCAGCATGGTCGAGATAAACTGGTCTGAATGGCGGTTAAAATAGCCCACTATGGGACCAGTAAAGCGGTTGGAGCGCTTGTTTAGCTCAAAACGTAAACGATTTGAAGAGACAAAAGCGATCTCCATTCCCGAAAAAAATGCCGAGAATATTAAAGAGATAATAATGGACCAATAGATGTTCATTCTGTTTCTAAATCTTCTTGTTGTTGTTTGTGTGCGTTCATAGCATCAGTGCTATCTCTCTCCTCTTCGGTATCGATAGGGAACATGCCTTTGGGCTGATGTATATCATAACGTGTAAACGTTTGGTTGGATTCAAATCCCACACCAATAATTATTTTATCTTCCTGAATTATTCGTATGAGAGAATCGGAATAGACACGCTGCGACTTCTGATTCCAAAACAGTTGTTGAGTCTCAAAGCGTTCGCCATTTAAGTTCGTTGCACGTACACTATCATTGAGAATCCACAAATCTTCCTCTTGCAAATATACTGCTTGTTTGCAAACTATTTGAGCATCTACAAGATAGTTTTTGTCAAAACGTTCAAAGTGTAATCCCAAGGGAAAGTCCCAATATGGTGATTCGGCCTTGTCGTATACCTTCCACTCATCGCTCGAAATACGGTAACGTATCACGCCAGAATCGGAAACTATAGTAGTAATGGCATAAGCCGACAGCTGAGGAGTCTCTTGCCGGTTCGTAACCTTATCGGTAATCTCTACACGTGGTTTGTCGCAACTTACTACAAAAAACAGCATAACAATCGCTATTGAAACGATTGTTACACTGTTTTTTATACTATTTGAAGGTGTCTTCAAAAACAATTTCATAGGTTTATTTTGTGCGTACAGTAGTCGATTCATTTATCCAACCACCTACGTAGAACGATTGTCCTTCGTTAAGTTCTGGGTGCATGAAAATCTCTTCTCTCGATGGATAATGGTTTACATATTGACGAATCAAATTATTCATCTCTTGCACATTCTTCTCTGAAGAATCCATCTGTTTTGACTTATTAAACATATCGACAGCTATCCAATAGATTGATTTGTTTAATACTGGGTCGTCAAAAATGCCACGGCCTTTACCATAAGCAATACCTAACAAGGTGTAAGGCGAAGCTTGATTTGGATTTGTAGCCAATGATAGTTTTGAATATTCTCTAGTCTTTTGCAAGTTGTCTAATTTTGTAAAGTAAATTTGAGCCATCTTGAAATAGTAATCTGCCTTTTCATTATTATCTTCGGCCAAGTTTGCTGCTTCATTAAAATACTCTAAAGCTTTAACAAAATTATCGTTCTTAAAGTTCATCTCTGCCAATCCGTTTGCCGATTCTGCCGACGGAGATATTAAGTGTGCATAACGCGATGCCGCAAAGAAAGTGTTACGATCGGTACAGCCTAAACGTTTAAAGAAACGAATAGTGGTATTCAAGAACTCTAAGTTCTCTTTGTTGTTTTCAACACGGTCTGCATAAATATCATTCAAACGGTCGCAATCGGCAACACCCGATAATACAAACAAGGCATCTAAATTCTCTTTAAGGGTACGATAGGTTGCTGCATCCTTAACTGAAGGGTTGTTAGCGTTAGCTTCCAAATATTCGTTAGCCAATAAATAGTCGTTAATAAATTGTTCGGCCAACTCTGGCTTCTCTTTATATAGTTCTGAAGAGATAACCACAAATTGTTGAAGGAAACTTGGTTCAGATTTCTCTTTTAATTCAACTACCGCTTCTTTAAACCAAGGATAAGTCACTGCTTTATTGTTTGGGTAATAGAGGCTGTAGTAGTAACCTTTCATACCAAGTATCCAAGGTTTTGGATTACGTTGGTCATCGCCAAAGTATTGAATCTGATCGTCATAAAGTTTCATTAATTTATCAATTAATGCATTACGCTCTTCATCGGTAGCAGCTTTTTCAATTTGCCAATTGATAATACGTGCACCATAAGTGTAAATAAGTTTTGAGTGTTGAGGACACTCTTCGTACACTGATGTCCATGGAGCTAAAGCATCGGCATAGTTTCTATTTTTAGCCGACTCATAAAACAAACTCATGTTAATTAAACATTGTTCGGATACTGCTTGTTCTGGAGCTTTTTGTTCCTCTTTCACAGGAGCCTCTTCGGCACCTTTTTTCT
The DNA here is from genome assembly GCA_947074225.1 of uncultured bacterium. Lineage (GTDB taxonomy): Bacteria > Bacteroidota > Bacteroidia > Bacteroidales > Paludibacteraceae > CAMTOX01. The sequence continues at coordinate 2,951 of CAMTOX010000083.1, read as the reverse complement.
TTTTGCTCTTTTGCGCCGCACATCCCATAATTGTCATGCAGCATAAGAATAGAGCGATTAATCTTGAATGTCTCATAATATTTCTGTTAGTTTCCAAGGGGATATTTAATTAATATTCTGTTCTAATTTAATTGATAGTCAATCTTTATAAGGACTCTTTAAGCCGTCGGCTTAAGGAGTATCTATTTAAGTTTCTGTTTAACAAACCAGAACTCATTAAGCGAAAGGTTTAAACCAATCTTGAAATAGTTCTCTCTAAGTGGCGAATGTAGTTGATTTCCTACACTACCATATTCAAAGTTAACATTTAATGTTGTCTTTGTTGTACGTAAAGGGAAACCAGCACCACAAGTTATACTAAAGTCTTGAGCATCAAATCGGCCCACTTTAGCATACGAATTATTATAATTTACACCAAAGCGCCAATACATGCGTTCAGCATAATAACGCCCCTTTGGATTGTGAACATATTCTGCACCGGCACAAATCTTTATACGGTTGCTCAACGAATCGCGAACTCCGTAATACATAGCATCGGCAAATTGCATGAAGGTACCATCTAAACCTATGGTTAAACGTTCATCGTAAGTATATGTGAATCCAAGACCATAGGTGTTTGGTAATTCAAACAAATTGCCTGAATTTATGGTCGTTGTATCTACGCCAATGGTTGTTGTCTCAATATTTCCATCTAATTTAGATTTGAACTCATAGATAGCACCAATATTAAAGGCGTGTTTACTACCTATGGTTTCATAGTATTGAATACCAAAACGTGCATTAAAACTACGTACCTTTAATGTGGAAGTTTGGTAAGTAGATACACCATTAGAGGTGTAATCTAAATAGCGTGAGTGATTTATGTTACCAAATAAGTAATATACGTTAGCACCCAAAGCCACATGTTTCCCTATATCAAAAGATACACCAAGATATACTTGACTAATACCGCCGGTTCCAAAAAATTGCTGTGTGTATTTTGATACCACAGTGTCATTTAATGAAGGAGCAGAAATAGAGTCTGAAAAACTATAATCGTATCCAACAACCGAGAATGGAGTCACACCTAAACTCATACCCATCCAGTTTGTAATAGGAAACTGAAAAGCTAAATAATCTAAGTTACCATTAAATGTGGTTTTACCCACATCGCCCGATTTAAAATTACTGATTAATGCCGAAATACCCATATCGAACAAAAAGCTTGTACTATCGACTGCACAGTACGATGCAGGGTTTGCAGGGTTTATACTCTGCTTACTTCTAAAACCATAGGCTACACCGCCCATGCCTTGACTGCGAGAGAAACTCTGGTCGTTTAACAAACCATATCCAAAGCGGGTGTAAGGCGAGTTGGTGTTGTTCTGAGCCATCAGACTCGGGGTGACAAGTAGAGCCAATAAGGCTAAGAAATAGAAGGGTTTAGTCGATTTTACCAATGCTCTCATTATATTTAAGTATTTGATTTAGTCCGATAGGAACTAAATTTGGGATTGCAAAGATGCAATTTTTTATCTGTTTTTCAAAGTGGAAACTATCTCCACCTGTTAAAAATATATGTATATCAGAGTGTTTTAACTTTAATTTATTTATTAAACCCTCAATTTCATAAACTATTCCCCAATAGGAACCTCCTTGCATGGCCTCAATGGTACTGTTTCCTAATAGCTTTTCTACCTCTTCAGCATTAACCTCGGGCAGTTTATGAGTTAGCTGGTGCATAGATTCCAAACGCATTCGCCAACCAGGTGCTATATTCCCTCCAATAAAAGTGGTGCCATTTTCCAAAACATCGTATGTTATGCAGGTGCCTATATCTATGACAAGCAACGTACTCGAAGGTTTAATACTCCAAGCACCCATCAGAGCAGCAATACGATCTTTACCCAAAGTTTCACTATGTTGATACTGAAGTCTAAAAGGAAGATTTACCTTTTCGTCCAACTCCATAACGCAACTGAATTTGCTCTCAAGCAGAGTCATTAACGAGGCATCGCGACCACGTACACTCGATACTATGGCTCGCTTTATTGGGTATTGCAACATTAGCTCTTCTATTAACGCAGAGTCTATGCCACAAACAACTCTATTCTCCACCGACTTGTCGTTATGGAATATATCTAGTTTAATACGGGTATTTCCGATATCGATTGTTAAATTCATCCTCTTACTATCTCATTAAGTGTCTCTTTCTTTCCTCTCTAATTCATTGGGTACCCTAACAATGGGAATACCAGCATTGAAGGTTCACTCAAAATAATTATTTCATATATTGGCAATAGTAACTTTACAAATAATTAATTATGCATGAAACTATTTACTTTATCTATTTCTATAGCCAATATTGGTATTACATACCATTGTTTTCTATAAACTTACACTATTGGCAAAGGTTTCTACCAATTGTATTCGTTCTTAATTTTTATCTGCTTTATTCCCAAAGAGAATACTATTTAATAGTGCAGCATCTAATTAAAAACGGGTGTTAACACAGGGTTCTATTATTGCAATAGAGGCTATTGTCAATTTGCTTTAACCTGCTTTACTATCTGTTTTATTCAGATTTACTCTATTCTTTTGACGGTTAAAAACAACCTATAGTAGAATATAAAGTAGATATTACTCAAGGCATAATTGGTTGTAAGCCGTTAAATGCTATTGTTTTATCTAAATTAGATTACTTCTAAATATCAGAGTTTATCATCTCTAATTTTCTCTATGATAACGTCGACAAAGTTAAATAATTATGTTTGTTATTGCTTTTTTATCTATCTTTTATTTCGCTTTACTCTTTTTTATAGTTAAATAGCAACTAACTAATGCAATAATAATGCATCTTCTCTAGTAGCGTGTTAATTTTTAAATACCCTTTTCTCCTTATTTACTTTTGACTCTGCTTCTCTACAAAGCGCAACTAAAGAGGGATTAAAGAGGGACCAAATTCGGGTATA
>CAMTOX010000082.1 GCA_947074225.1 uncultured bacterium | reverse complement strand
CTGGTCTTTCAGTTGTTGATGTAAATGAATGTGACTTCTCTATAAGTGACAACAATGATAATGTTATTGTTGAATTTAGAAATGGACACATAAAAACTAAAGAATTTGATAGCTCAAATATTGTACAAACAGAATCTAATTCCAATTTACCTTCTTCCAAATACTTAGAAAAGGATATCAATAGATATTTTGGCTCATTAAATTACACTATTGCAAAAACCACAGAAATTCCAAAATACTATTCTTCGCATGTAAGATATAGGATGGGTAGTGTAGAATCTATTGCAGGAAATCTTTTTACAACAATAGGTCGCTCATTTATTACTGAACCTAGTAATGATTTAGGAGAAAGTATCCCCTTTTGGACATGCTATGATGATTCACTAAACATTCTAGCTCAAGGTTCATTTGATTTACCAACATTAATAACACCAGAAGAAGACAGTTATTTAAGAACTGACATGGTAACACTAATTAAAAGTAATAGCGGAAATATACTATATATTATTGTTCATTGGACAAACCAATTAATGACAGAAAATAGTTTTATAGTATATAAAACCACTAATGGAACTACTTTGTTAAAAGTAGGTGAATTCATTCTAAATAATAATCAAGACATGTTCTCTGCAAGCGTGAAAGGCTTAATAACTTCTGATGATTGCACTTTAATTATTCCTATTTATAAAATTAATGCTAATGGCTCAACAGGGAAGAAATTTGGTTTAGTTTATATTAATGTGGACACATTGCTTGTTGAACACATTACAACTACAGAAGATTTTACCTCTTATAATCCTGCAGAAACTGCAATAATCCTTAATGAAAAAAATGATGTAATTTGTATTTCTCGTAGAGAAGATCAATCGAAGAAAGTGCTTGGAACTATATACAACAGAACTAATGAGACATGGGAAATTGAACCATATATAAGTGATTTATTTGGAATTACTTGTCAAGAGTCTTGGATTGGAAATGGACGATTCGTATTAAGAACATCCAATAAAGGATATAGTGGCAGTGAAAGAATTAACTTAACCTTATATGGCTCAACTTTCTTTGGCAAAAACATGAAAGAGCTATGTCTGATAAATAGTAGTGGTGGATATAGTGATCTCTGTGTAAACAATGGAACTCTTTATATATTAAGAGAAGAAAATGCCTTCAATACTAATGCTAAGGTATATCTAACAAAATATAATTGTACATTAACTGATAACATTAAATTATGGTAACATGGGGAAAAAATTAATTATAACTGGAGCTGATTTTTCATTAAATGGGTTCAAATCACAAGAAACCAATATTACACCAAGTAGTTATATATCTTTCAAAACAGCTCCTTCATTAAATGTAGGAATATCGATAGGTCAATATATCTCAAATTCACTGATTAAACAAGTTACTAGCTTATATAAACGTAGTGAATATTTTTACAATGAAGCATCATATCTTATATCTAATTTGTCTAATATAAAAGGATATGATGCTTGTATAGAGGAGTGTAAAACTTTATCTGTAAATTCCTTAACCAATTATCTATGTGCAATGTTTAGTGGTGAAAACATTATTGAAATAGATATTATCGATGAGGTGGGAGATTTTGCCTATTTGACAAATTACACCTACAACAATGTATTATATGATAAAATAGGTTTTTGGGGACCATTTACTTTTTATGATTGTTATTATTTAAGAAGAGCAAAATTTAGTGTCAAGTATCCATATGTACATATACAAAGATTGTTTGGATCATCACAAAATTTGGAATATATAGATTTTGGAGTTTCTGATTTTTCTAAATGTATATCTTCTGCAGGTGCTTATCAAGGTGTTATTAATTTTGCTGCTGGCTGTTCAAATTTAACTACTGTAAACTGTAGTAAGATGAATGATGCATCTAAAAACTATATCATCACTGAGTTAGGTTACAATGGTTGGATTGTTACTGATAATAATGGGATATTAAGTATTGTTCATTAACTATTTATAATTTAAAAAATCTAGAACTATGAAACTATTAAAACCAATAGCAAAACTGAGTGGTAACAAGATCATTGCTACACCACTCAATGACAAAAGAGATATATTAGAATGTATCTTTTCTGCACGTATACAGCCCATAATGGTAAACTGTAGAACAACAGAACTACAAAAGAAGTTGATCCGCAAATACATGTCATTAAAGCAATGGAGCGGCAAAGAGTTGGCTAACAATTTTGCTAAACACAAAACAAAGATCGAACACTATGAAAAAAATAAGTGATACCAAAAACATGGGTGCCGGTGGTCGCTGCCATCAATATTGGAACGTGCAGGCCCCACATCGGAAAAATACAAAGTTGGTCAAAGAACCTATTGATTATATGAACCTGGATATGCAAAAAATTCTACAAGAATATAATGTAGCAGGTTTCGAGTTTGGTAATTGGCTATCAATTCAAGATCGTTACGACTTTGTTATTGCTACTGAGGCTTCTTTGCGTGATTTGTCAAAAATTGTAGGTGTTAAAAATTTAGGTTTCAACTGTCAGTTAGGTATAGCATTTGGCGCACGTGGTATGAGTAAAGCGAAAGCGCATTTTGAGCCACACGCTAACATGATTAACCTAACAAAATTAAATGGTGCCAATTCTTTAGCGCACGAATGGGCGCATGCCTTCGACTTTATTGTGGGTGGCCAGATAGATCAACATAAACATTACTCTCCTTTAACTGGTAGAGATGGTAGCGAGGCATCAACCGCACCTGATAATATAGGTGGCCAATTTAGGGCATTAGCAAATCAAATTGTCGATGCAATGTGTAAAACCAAAAATGCAAACAGTTGGATAGGCTATTGGCACCGCAGGTTAGAAATCTTTGCACGTGGTTTTGAGCAATATGTATCTTATACATTGTATCAACAAAAGACTAATAATATCTTTTTAGCAAAGACCTATAATACATATTGCACTAATAGTGTTTATGTACCGGAAGTTGAGTTTAAAGCTATTGCACCTCTTTACGCTAAATTGATGAAAGAGTTTGCAGCTTACGCCAACAACAAAACAAAGGTAATTTCAACACCTTATCCGGTAATGAAAGTGGTCGCTGATAAAAAGGTAGTAAAAGCAACACCGATAACAAAAAAACGAAATAAAACTGTATCTTTGCCTTTAAGGGGAAAGCAAACAGCCAGGCAGGGTAAATTAGATCTTTAAGATACTAATTTGATACAAGTATTGGTTATTGTTCTGATATTTAGATGTTATAAAAGTCCCGTCAGCTCCACGAAAAAGAGAAGAGATAACTTTGGGTTATCTCTTCTCTTTTTTGTGTTATATATTGTGATATTTTGGAAATTAGATGAAAGTATGTTGTAAATGAAAAATAATAGGAGTGAGTAATTTACTTTTGCAATATCGCTTGAAGTGATAAGTGTTCTTTGAAGTCTTGTACAAAAAATTAAGGCATATGTTGCTTGATTGGTTGTGTAGAATCCATAATAATGTATTTTTCAAAGAGATTTCTTTCATAGTTGTATGTTTTGATAATTTCACTATATTTGTACAATATCAATAATTGTTTATTCTTTATACAAATCAGTTTATTTTCTTATGAAATCATTTTATGCTTTAATTTTCTTTTTCCTATTATCTCTATTTTCTGCAGTAGCATGCGATACGTTATTAATTGATAGATCACAATGGGAGTTGCTTTATGTGAGTAGTGAAGAGACTGTAGGTGAGAACGAAAATAATGGTCACGATATTCATGCCTTTGACAATGATGCCTCTACATTCTGGCATAGTCAATGGAAAGATAGTGTTGGTGAGTATCCCTATACGTTGATTATAGATTTAAAAGATACTGTACAGTTAAATGGTATCTCTATATTGACACGTGATGGTAGTACCAATGGTAGAGTAGCAAATTTTGAACTCTATATTACCAACGACACTACAGATTGGGGTGTAGCAGCTATTATCGATGTTTTTGATTATCCAAACCCCAGTAGTGGTTCACAACAGCGTGCCGACTATTTTTTCGGTGCCGTAGCGGGACGCTTTGTTAAACTTGTGGCATTAAATAGTCTTCGTGGCGATACCTATTTAATGGTGGCAGAATTGAATCTATATCAAGATAGCACTTGCGTTGCTACCGGTCAGCATAATCAGACAATAACCTTTGATGCTATTGAGAAGCAATATACACACATTACACCTTTAGAATTGAGTGCTTCGGCCTCTTCAGGTTTACCTATTACTTATGAAGTGGTTTCAGGCCCTGCTACAATATCTGGGAGTATGCTTCATTTTACAGGAGGTAGTGGTGAGATTACAATAGCAGCTGTTCAAGAAGGTGATGCAGAATATTATGGTCAGTGTAAATATAGAACTTTTGAAGTCATAAATCTTCAGCATGTAGAACCTGTATTGCTTAGCAGATTAACATCGGATTATCCATTGCAGATGCCTAAACTTTATCCTTATCTGCTATTGGCTGGTGCTTATATAGCCGAGGGTGATTATTTATCGGTTGATAAAGTGACGTTTCAGATTGCCGATACCACTCTTGTGGCTTCATATATAAATGGTCAATACCAAGCCTGGTGGACTCCCTCATCGTATGGTGAGCACACCATTACGACCACTGCCATAGCCTCTAATGGTAAACAAGCCATCTTGTCGCACGATATTAATGTGGTGCCAACAGCCTCAACTCAACTCGTTAAAGTATTTGATGCTGCAGTTATAGATTGGGGAACTATAGGTAAACAGTGGTATCGGAATAGTTATACGCTGCCACAGTCGGTTGATTGTTATAAACAGATTATTTGTCATTTTGATGTGAGTTGTCCTAATGTTCCAGGTGGTTGTGATGATTGGGACCGTTTGGCATGGGTAGAGATTCAACTACCTAATGGGGAGTGGTTAGAACTTTTTCGTTATATTACCTCTTATGGTGTTGCATGTTCGCATAGTGTAGACTTAACCGATTATGCCTCTTTGTTACAAGGTGATGTAGAAATTCGTGCTTATATTGAAACCTGGGGAAGTGGCGGTTGGCAGATGGATATGGATTTTGAATATGTGGCAGGCAAGCCCGATTATAGATATTCACATATCCAATCATTATGGCATGCTATGTATAATTTTGGAGATCCATTGAATTTACAACCTATAGATACAGTGCTTATAGAACCTATATCGGGGAGTCGGCGCACAGATATTCGTTTAGTAACAACAGGTCATGGCTGGGGAAATAACAATAGTAATAATGCGGCAGAGTTTTATAAGGCTATGCACCATTTAAAGGTGAATGGTAAAGAGGCTTTTGAACATCAGCCATGGTTAGTTTGTAATCCAAATCCAGATGGCTGTAGTCCTCAATATGGTACTTGGACCTATGCCAGAGCCGGTTGGTGTCCAGGAGCTATCGGGCAGATTCATATGTACGATCTTACTTCATATCTCTCTTCAGGCCCAGTGGAGTTAAGTTATATTCTACAAGAGAGTTACATTGATAAATGTCATCCTAGTAATCCAGATTGCGTAAGTGGTAAAACATGTCCGGATTGTAATGATACCTTTAATCCGATGTACCGAATTGGTGGTTGTGCTATTCATAAGAGTGATCAACCTATTGGTGCAGTACAAGGTGATTATTTAATGCCCGATAATGGAGAGACGTTAGAGTTTACGGTATATCCGGTTCCGGTAGACGATTATCTATTCTTAGTCCCTAACTGTTCATTCAATGATGCGACGTTGATCGTTTTAGATGTATCGGGTCGAACGCATAAGACTTTTTACTTCCCTGATGAACGTGTAATGGGAGAGAGGCCTATAGAGCTTTCTAATCTTCCCGATGGTGTCTATTATGTGAAGTTATATACGTCAAAAAAACATTATGTACGAAAGATTATTGTTAGTCACTAATAACTTCAAGTAATGATATAAAAAGAGAGCTGTTTCATTTGTTGAAACAGCTCTCTTTTCTCTTTGGTTTATCGGCTATTTAAGTAGAACATTTTTTATAGCCTCTTCAAATTGTTCTTTACTAAGCGCTCCTTTAGCCATTTGTGGTTGTCCACTCATAGGTACAAAGAGTAACATTGGAATGGAAGTTACGTTGAATAGTGATGCTAACTCTTTCTGCTTGTCGGTATTTACTTTATAAATATAGATTTTACCAGCATATTGTTCGGCAAGTTCTTCTAGAATTGGAGCAATGCGTCGACAAGGTCCACACCAGTCGGCATAAAAATCAATGATACATGGTTTATTACCTAAATAGTTCCATTCACCTGGATTAGCTTGGTAGTTTACAATGCGTTCCATGAACATCTCTTTGTCCATAGCTATTGTTTTTGCACTCCCAGCATCTTTTTGAGCTGTAATAGGGGCCATTAGTATAAATAGGCAGAGTCCTAAAAGGTATTTTCTCATAACGATTTATTATTATCAATTATTTGTAATTACTGTTTGTCTGTGAATATGGAGTAGAATCCATATTGAGCAACAAATATACAATCAAAATAAACGAAGAACAAATATTATTAATTAATAATGAGTGATTACCCTTTTTTTCTTCTATTTTTCCGTTCATGTTTTTTCTTAAATCTACCTCCATGAACGTCTCTGAGTTTGTTTTGTATGATGAATGCTTTTGGATCTATTAAATCTATTTCTCTCATTAATTTATTGATTTCGAATCTTGTAATGACAACATAGAGAATGTTTCGTGGAGTACCATCGGGGTTGTGATATCCGCCATCGCTTTTATATAGTGTGACACCATGTTTTAGATCTACGTTAATCATTTCACGAATCTCTTTATATTTTGGCGAGATAATGGTTACTCCAATATCTTCTTCTATACCATTGACAATAAAATCGACTGTTTTTGATGCTGCTAAGTATGCTAACATGGAGTACATGGCTGTTTCGATTCCGATGAGGAATGCTGCAGCAAGAAATATAATAGCATTGAAAATAGCTATGAAGTTACCTTCTGTAATGAGTCCATGACGGCTTAAGTGTATGGCTAATATTTCTGTTCCATCAATGACTGAATTTCCTCTAACAGACAACCCTATACCAAGACCGATGAAGAATCCTCCAAATATAGCTATGAGTAGTTTGTCGTCGGTGAAAGCTGGTATTTGTACAAAATATACAAAAAGTGAGAGTAGTGTAATAGAGATAGTGCTCCTCACGGCAAATTGCAGTGATAAACGTTTGTATGCTAGAAACACTAATGGTAAATTTACTATAAAGATGAGCAGTGAGACATCAATTCCAGTGAGTAGATTTAATAATAACGCAATACCCATTCCGCCTCCATCGGCAAAATGATTGGGTACTAAAAAACCTTTTAATCCAATGGTAGTAGAGATTACTCCTAAGGCTATCCAGCAACTATTGCGTATTTCTTGTTTAAACGACCAACTTAACGGCATATTCAATAAGCTTTTGACAATTAAATTGCAATTATCATTCCCAATTATTTATGACCATGAATGTTGTTTGTCTCTGTTATAAACTACTATAATTTACAACGTATCTGAGACGATTTAAAACGTTCTAAATCTATCTGTTTATCTGTTATGCCGGTTCGATATGAATAGTTATTTGTGTGTTATTGCCAAATTCCTCTTTGAGTCCGATCGGAAGAGCGTCGTGTAGGGAAAGAGTGTAGGCTATAGTGTAGGTATCGGTG
>CAMTOX010000081.1 GCA_947074225.1 uncultured bacterium | reverse complement strand
TACGTAAGTTTGCAGGTAAGAAGTTACTGGTTTCACCTTTATCGTAAGAGATCTTTGTACCGATATTAGACAAGTTAAAACCTAAGCCGAAACGAGATTCACCAGTTCCTAATTCAATAGGTAAGTACCAAGTACCATTGATATCGGCAGCAAAAGCATAACCAGTATAGTAGTTTTCATCGGTTTTAGCACTTAGGTCGGAAGCAATGAAGCGTAATACAACACCCATAGCATACTGTTCAGAAAGTTTACGAGAGTATCCTAAGTCGAAAGCTAATTCATAAGGTTTAACAGAGATAGGAGTAGCATCTGGGCTTTCGCGAAGCTGCACCTCACCTAAAGAGAAATAACGCAATGATGCTCCAAGTGTACCAGCCATTTCACTTATTTGGTAGTAACCACACAAGTAGGCTAAGTCGATATCGCTAACACCTAAGCTACGCAACCATGGAGTGTAAGAGATAGCGAAACCGCCATTACTTTCAGCCATAGCATATTTAGATGAGTTCCAATATTGTGAATACAAATCTGGATTTGTTGCTGCACCTACGTCACCCATACCACCTGATACCGCATCTGGAGCAATTGTTAATGAGGGAACACCCGTCATTAAAGGATTTAGTTGATCGCTTACCACCTGTGCCATTAGGCCAAATGACATAGAAATCATCAATAATGATAAAATTGTCTTTTTCATAGATTTATTAAAATGATTGTTATATTATACAAATTAATAACAGCAGAGTTTGACTCCACGAGTTATAAACGTCTATTTATAGTTATTATTGTCTATTGATCATTAATTTTATAGTTTTAGTTGTAACCACTTCATTGTCTGAAGTTACATCCATACGCACTAAATAGATACCATGACTTACAGGAACACCACTGATAAATTACAAGTCCCAAGGAATTACAGTTTTAGTACTATTATCTGTTATAGCTATTTTTTCCGACTGCCACACTCTTCGTCCGGAGATATCAAATACTGTTGCTCTTAAATTCATCTTTGAACTTGGTCTGTCATGCTCAAAAACAAAATAAGCAATTTGAGAGGTTGGATTAGGATAGACATAACAATTAAACATCTGTATTGCTAAATCACTCTTCACCACAAAGTCCATCTCTACTGTCGAAGAGTTATTTTGTAAATCCCATACTCTAAAAAGTAGGCTATATTTACCATCTTCTAGCTCTCCAAACTGATAATGTACATACCCCTCTTGATAACTTCCTAATACCGATTCGTAATAGTTGTTCAACACATACTCCTGCTGAGGGTTATTATTAAGTTTTAAAACAATATCATGTCCAATTCCTGAACCTATAGTATTAATACCACTTTCATCTTTCATATGAGCAACAAAGAGTGGAGTACTATTCACAACGTCGCCCGATTTAAACTGAGGTGTATTTAAATAAATAGTCACTTCAGGGCCTTCCTCCTCGACAACAGCATTAGGGTCTTCACCGCCTATGATAACATCACTAAAAGAACCGTTGGCTTCATAGTTCTGAATAGCATCTGAAGCATAAAAGACAAATCTACCGGTTCCAAAATTATATCGAATATCTTTAGGCAACATAAAAGTAATAGTAAATTCACCATTCACAACTTCAGCGCTACCTGTAAATATTGAATTGGCTCTATCTCTATACGTATGAGTAGTTTTTAAGCTCTCATCAGGTTGGTCATTATCTAGAGTAGTCAACAGTTCTTCTTTATCAAATACTGTCAAATATATTGTCCCATTAAATGTTGCATCAAACTCATTACTCTCACGCTCTAATAGAGACCCTGTTAAGGTAACTACACCAAGTGCACCTATAGTATCAGGTAGTTCACTACTTATATTATTCCCATTAATTGTTTCTAGTTGCACCTTATGAGTACGTGGACTGCCAAACTGTAACGCTGGGTCACCAATCAACACAAAACATAACCTATTTGAATCGGCAGCAACGGCACGTGCATTTTTAGAATGCCGAATCACATCGCCTAACCGATATGGTTTTCCATCACTTTTGTAAGAGGTTAAGTATTTGGTAAACTCTAAATTCAATAAGAAGTTTGGAGTACCATATACCACCCGTGCAGCAGTTAGGAGTGCTGAGGCTCCACCATTTGGGTTGCGCAACAATCTTTCACCACCATTATCTTTATAATCATCAAAAGGGGAAAAACTACAACTTGCAGTAACCCATAATGGTAAACGTTCATTATACATATTGTCGATATCAGAACTAGATAAAATCTGTTCATTCGACCAATTATCCCATCCTGAGTGTCCAGTATAATTTACCATTAACACTCCCGATTTAATATAATTATCAAAAATCTCTTTTGCAAGGGGATATCGCTCCCCTGCCGCGGTGACCTCCTGCTGATAGGCATCTAAGAAGAGCTTACGAACAAGCATATCCTCATTCCTACTTGCGAAGAAGTTGGCAACACTATCAGCCTGGCGCGTATGCGAATTACTATCACCATCGTCGGCTAAATAAAGCACTTGATTCTTCCAACTACCTAACAAACTATTTTCTATATACCGAATGGTTTTATCAACAACAGCACGAGCTTGATCAATAGTATATACTGGGAAGCGTCCGATACCTATATCTATACGCTCACGCACTAAAGAGGTTCCTTCATCATCATCCAAAAGCCCAAAATAGTCATCACTAACATAAGAATCTACAGTATGCAGAGAATTATCAGCCTGATAAGTCATTAATCGATAAATATCATTCGAAGTATTTGAAGTTAATAACTTACGATTATCAAAACTACCATCTCCAAATAACAACAAATAACTGGGCATATCCTCTTCTCGCTCGGCCCTATCATAAAACATCTTCATCAAACGGCGATAGGCTGTAGCCTCTTTCATTCCCGACGAAAATTCATTATATACTTGATCCACATTTACTACATGTACTATCAAATTACTATAAGCTCTGTGTGCATCGGCCAATCGTTCTGCCTCGCTTATAAACTCTTTAGGAGCTATAATAATCATATCGGCTTGTGATAACGCATGCAAATTTTGATTCTCTATTGCACCTACAATAGTAGGCTTCATTATCTGATCGGAGGTTAAATCTACCGCTACATACTCAGCTAATTCATTCGTTGATGCAGTAAAATTTAGAGATGAACCACTATAGTTCACTACCTGCTGTTTAACAGATGTTGGATCTGTAATATCCCATATGCGTATATTACTATTTGCATTTGAGAGTACATACCTATTATTTTGACCTTGCCCTATATAAGATTTACTTCTAAAATAGAGTGGTTCGCGAGATACTTTTGTCAAAGAACGTTTTAAATTCAATTCATAGTAGTTTAACCAACCATTGGCTGTGGCATGATTATACGTCAACTTTATAGATAAGTTTCCTCCTGTTGGAGGTGTAAATCGCATCACACTACTTCCTGCAGTGGCATATCTATAGGCCGAAGAGGTACCAGCTACAACAACAGACCCTACATCTGTTCCATTAACTGCTGCAGTAAAAGTACTTGTAGAACTAGCCTTTGCTGCTACATCTACTCTTAAACTAGCACTTTGAGCCACTATATTTGGTATTGTATGGCTAAAGTCGTAACTCTTGCGAGTTAGGAACTCCTCACCATAGAACTCTTTTCCTGAATTAATTAAACTACGTATATCGCGTTCGTGAACTAAATATTCATCAAACTGTGTGATATCGTCAGACACATTACCTGTAATTAAAGAAGCATCTGTTATCACATTCCCTTCACTTTCACTTACAGTAACAAAATAGTATCCTGCGGTGGAATAGCTATTTCTTTTATGCGTAAAGAGATCTATATTACTGTCATATTCCCAACGGTCAACACCAAAGCCATAGAACAATATATAGTCCGAAGGTCCAAATACATTATCACTCCCTTTAGAAACATAGAGTGACACTTCGGGTAAATCATCTTGATAAGGTTTTGAGAAATCCTCGTGCAACACCTGGCCACCATAGCCATATACTCGCACATGCTTTGGATTGCTGAATCCCATAGCAACAATATCTTCATAGGTCAACTTATAGAGTCCATGTTCCTTCACCTCTATTTTAACAAATCTTCCACGACTTAATACCGAATTATCGGCATAGAAAGAACCATCTTTCTTAATACTCTTTAATGGCAACACCTGTTGTTTTGGAGTTACATCCAACACAGTAACACGGCACAATTCACCTTTACGATAAATATATGGAGCCACAAGCAAGTGATTAGAACTAACTTTTCGTTCAACAGTTGAATAGATTTCATACCACAACTTATCGGTAAACGTTTTTCCGCTCTTCTCAACAATAGCTTTTTCAGCATCACTACACACTTCAGCAGAAACTACTGTTAACTCTGCATCGGCAAATTCACCTAAGTTATAGTGCCAATAAGGAACTGTACTATCGCCAGAACAAGCACCATCTTGAAGTTCAATCACCCCTTCTGCACTCACACCATGCCATACCAATTGAATAGGTTTAGCCATCGCAAAAAACGAAACCAAACTCATCAACAGCGCTGCAGCTAATCTTATATATCTCCAAATAAACGGCAAAAATAGTAAATTTAAATATTTTTACAAAAACAATCTCAATATATTCTCATTATTTGATCATAAAATCAAACATTTTTTCTTCCTCTAAATACCCCTCTAACCTATCGTTAATAGCAACAGGACCCACGCCAGCAGGAGTTCCGGTAAAAATAACATCGCCAATTTTTAATGTAAAGAACTTGCTGACATAAGCTATAATCTGATTCACATTAAACAACATATCAGCACTATTACCTTTTTGGACCTGATTTCCATTTTTCAACAACTGAAATTCTATAGCATTCGGGTTTTGTAAACTATCTAGCTTCACAAAGTTTCCCATAACAGCCGAATGATCAAAGGCCTTACAAATCTCCCAAGGTCCGCCACAATTCTTCTGCTGCTCTTGCAGGTCACGGGCAGTAAAGTCTATCCCTAAAGTCACTTCGTCGTAATAGCGTGGAGCAAATTTCTCCGAAATATTCTTTCCTAATCGATTTATTTTCACCACTAGTTCAGCCTCATACTCTATACGATCCGAGAAACGAGGTAAAAAGAATGGACGATTCTCTCTCAAGAGAGCCGAATCGGGCTTCATAAAAATAGAGGGTTCACTTGGGGCCACTCTATCCATCTCTTCATTGTGATTGGCATAATTCCAACCCACACATATTATCTTCATAACACTATAGAAAATTTCTTCTTCAACGCTCTTTCTCTCCCTCCTCACGCAATCTATTAAACATCACAGCTAGGTGAGCATAAATAGAGGTATTCTGAATTACAATACCATCTGGAACACGGATTGGATAAGGAGTAAAATTCCAAATGGCACGTATGCCACACTCCACCATTAAATCGGCTACCTCTTGAGCCACCTCTACAGGCACTGTCAATACAGCAATCTCAACACCTGTTTGCTCTTGTAAACGTTTAAAGTCATTTATATGATGAATCGGAATATGATTGATAAAAGTACCCGAGAGCGTCTCCTTAGCATCGAAAGCAGAAACGATATCTAAACCATATTGACGCAAACCATCATCATCAAGCAGTGAGGAGCCTAAACTACCGGCACCAAATAAAAAAGCTTTATGAGAATTTGAGAATCCCAAAAAGCCGTCTAAAGCTGTAATCAACTCCTCCAACTCATAACCAACACGTGTTTTACCTGAGATAGAGATATAAGAGAAATCTTTTGCCACTTTTGAGGCATCAACACCTATATGCTGAGCTATCTGAGTCGACGACAAGTGTTGCTCACCATGTTTTCTAGCCATCTTTGCATAAGCTAAATACCATGGTAAACGTCGCAATGTAGGTTCTGGAATCTTGATATATTGATTGGGCATAATAAATATTAGGCAATATGGTTTGAAATAACTTCGTACTTGCTATGCCTCTTTTTTATCAAGACACATAAAGCACCTTTGCAAAAATACTCAAAATTATCTGTATCACATCACTTTTATACATTTTATTGGTCTAAAAACTCACTTAAAACCATTTCTTTTAGCTTCAACTCTCTCTTTTAAAATAGCGCAGGATGAAATACTTAACATCATTTTTTATTGTACAAACGGTCAAAGAACTAATACAATTACATAATTGTAAAGCAAAAGTACATCTCATTTTACCTCTATTCTTGAATCGCGAACTCTTTTCATCTACTTTCCAAAATCTACAAACTAAAAACCAGTTTGCATACAAAATCATTGCATACAAACTGGTCTATTCTTTTATATCAAAAAAAAATCGTTGTTTATTGGTTTTCATAAAACACATTACTCACAAATGGAAGCATAGTGTATAAACTTGTCATCCAATATTGCCAAGTATGTGCGCCATCGCGTATACGTAACTCATAAGGTATTTGTTGTTTACGCATGGCACTTACCAACTCAATATTCATATCGTAGGTAAAATCATCATCGCCACAATCTATAAACCAAGCAATATTTTTCCAAGCTTCAATCTGCTCAGGTGTTGCCTTAGCAAAAATCTCTATACCATTATGTGCATTTACAGCATCTTGCAACCATTGAGTATCGGGTGGTGAGAATGCTCTATTACTCTTAACGTAAGAACTCACGGCATAAACTCCCGAGAAAAGTTCCGGATGCGATGTCGCATAAACAATGCTTCCACCGCCTCCCATAGACAATCCGGCAATAGCACGACTTCCTCTATCTGTTTTTGTACGATAATGACTATCTATATAGGGAAGAAATTCCTCAAAAAAATGATCCTGCCCAGGCCAACCCTCTATATTAAACCACATGGTATTTTTCATCTTACCATCGGGACAGACAATAATCATCTCTTGTGCCATACCCGAATTTATAATCTCATTGGCAAAGCCCTCTAAATTGCCTTGTTGTGGCCAATCTATATAACTTCCCATACCACCATGTAACAGATACAATACAGGATATCGCCTTGTAGTATCTCGTTCATAACTCTTAGGAAGATAAATAGCATAATTACGTTCCGGATAACCGGGAAGTAATTTACTTTCTAATGTACCATAAACCACTTTTCCTTGACATGTCAACTGAGCCATTACACTCATGGGAACAAGTAATAATAGTAGCAATACCCCCAATACCAATCTATATTTTCGAACTGATTGAACCATGGGAGATTCCATTTCTCTTTCCAAAATCATATATTCTCCTTTTTACTTTTAAAACTAACTACAAAGATAAAATATAATATTGTAAATCAAAAAACATCTAAATACAAGTACCAAATCCCGATTCGTATTCTCTGTCGGAATTTGGCAGAACCAGAATATATCTTTGTACAAAAATGATTACCGATGAGAAAATATAAGAAATTAGCAAAAGCATGGCTAGATGAACATCTAGATACAGATATCTTCCCTCCATTAGACTTAAAAGTTCAAGGAGTACCGGAAGTATTTTGTGAATATGCCTTTAAGAAAAATGGTAAATTAAGGACAGTTGTACAGTTAGCACCCAAACTCAACCTCGAATATTTAGCACTTACCCTCGAGGCATACCCCAAGAAGACTATTTTAGAGCTACTACCCTCATGCACTGTACATTCTAATTGCGATTACCTCAGCTACTATACTTATCAAATATACCGCAAACTCCACATCCTACATTCTCAAACAACGCAAGTCATCACGTTAGATATCTCCAATTTCTTTCCC
>CAMTOX010000080.1 GCA_947074225.1 uncultured bacterium | reverse complement strand
GAGATTTCTGAATGTGACTGGAGTTCAGACGTGTGCTCTTCCGATCTAACATTCGTTTGCAAAATCAACAAATCTTCTATTTCTGATTCTGTTTTATAAGTGAGGGTGCTTAATGTTGTTTATTTGCTAATTATTTAGTGTTAATTATTTCTATTGTTTATCTATCAATAGAATATGTAGATTGTTTATCTGCTTTATTTTGGTTTTTATTATTATTTACTTATCAACATATTGTTGATAACTTTGTTCATAAAGCACTCTTTATTTGTTGAAAAATCCTTTCTTAAATGGCGTTGAAAAGTGTTTTGTATGACTGAAAAGTGGACTATTTTTACTATTTTTGATGCTCTAAAAAAAATAAACCTTCACTCTATTCACTAGTTAGAATATGAGGGAAGGATATGCTATAATCATTCACTACTTATGGAAAAGAAAGCCCCTAAACGTCAGAATAAAAAGACAGATATTCGCGAAATAGATTTTGGAAGAGTACCGCCTCAAGCTTTAGAGCTGGAGGAGTCTGTTCTTGGTGCTTTGATGATTGAGACAAGTTCTTTTCCTAAAGTTGCGGAAATATTAACACCCGACAGTTTTTATAAGGATGCTCACCAGAAGATCTATAAGGCAATTATGGATTTGTCTGTAAAGGAGAATCCGGTAGACTTATATACTGTAACCGAACAGTTGCGTAAAAATGAACAGCTAGAAGAGGTAGGTGGCCCATATTACTTGGCAACACTAACGGCGAAAGTAGCTTCCGGTGCTCACTTGGAATATCATGCTAAGATTGTTGCACAGAAATATGTGGCACGTGAACTTATACGTGTGTCGACCGATATTCAGAGCAAGGCATTTGACGAGAAGTATGATATTGAAGATCTCTTGCAAGAGGCAGAAGGTCAAGTGTTCGAGGTCTCTCAACGTAATATGAAGAAAGATGTTACGCAGATTGACCCTGTTATTACTGAGGCTCTGAAACGTTTGCAAGAAGCAGCTAAACAAAAAGAGGGCTATAGTGGAATTCGTACTGGTTTTCATGCTTTAGATAAGATTACTTCTGGTTGGCAACGCTCTGACTTAATTATTATTGCTGCACGTCCGGCAATGGGTAAAACGGCATTTGTACTTTCAATGGCTAAGAATATGGCGGTTGATTATAAAACTCCATGTGCGGTATTCTCATTAGAGATGTCGAATGTTCAGTTGGTAAACCGTTTGATTGTTAATGTCTGTCAGATTCCCGGTGATAAGATTAAGAGTGGTCAATTAGAAAAACATGAGTGGCAACAGTTAGATTATAAGATTAAAGATCTTGAGGGTGCTCCACTCTATATTGACGATACCCCAAGTTTGTCGGTACTTGAATTTAGAACCAAAGCACGTCGCTTAGTGAATGAACATAAAGTGCAGTGTATTATTATCGACTATCTCCAGTTAATGAATGCTCAAGGAATGAGCTTCTTCAGCCGTGAACAAGAGGTAAGTACTATCTCGCGTTCTTTAAAAGGATTGGCTAAGGAGTTGGATATACCTATCATTGCACTCTCTCAGTTAAACCGTGGTGTTGAGGGACGTTCAGGACAAGGTGCCGATGCAAAGAAACCTCAACTATCCGATCTTCGTGAGTCGGGTGCTATTGAGCAGGATGCCGATATGGTTTGTTTTATTCACAGACCTGAATATTATAAGATTTTTGAAGACCCTAATACCCATAAAGATTTACATGGCGTGGCGCAGATTATCATTGCTAAGCACCGTAATGGTGCTACTGCCGATGTAGACTTACGCTTTAAAAGTGATTATGCACGTTTTATGAATGAGGAGGACGACAATGAAGAGAGTGGTTATATCTCTTCTCGTGTGAACAACTCTATTCCAACACCTACCGGTGACTATAGTTTACCTAAAGAGGTTGTCGACCCATTAGCCTCACAGCCCGGCGATGTTTTTGTACCTTTTTAATTTATATGGTGAGTAATAGGGCGCACCTTTGAAGAGTTTTATTGTGAATGTATAGACAATTATACTCTTCTAATAACTAAATATAGCAATAATGTTTAACCCAAAAATAATATCTTTATTGAATTCATGAAACAAGATGAACAGCAAAAGATTGGCTTACCGGAGAATGCCAATCGCGAACTTAAGCCCGGTGAGGTCTATCATCCGGTGATGTCGCCGGACAAGACTTACCCTGAAGTAAATGTCCGTTCGGTATCTTTAGGTGTAATCATGGCCATACTCTTCTCGGCAGCAGCTGCCTATTTAGGCCTAAAAGTAGGACAAGTATTTGAAGCTGCCATACCAATTGCTATTATAGCAGTGGGTTTATCAACAGCCTCAAAACGCAAAAATGCATTAGGAGAGAATGTGATTATACAATCCATCGGATCTAGTTCCGGTGTTGTTGTAGCGGGAGCTATTTTTACTCTTCCAGCTCTTTATATCTTACAAGCTAAATATCCAGAAATCTCTGTGAGCTTTATGCAAGTATTCTTAAGCTCTTTGCGTGGTGGTATATTGGGTATATTGTTCTTAATTCCTTTCCGTAAATACTTTGTAAGCGATATGCATGGGAAATATCCTTTCCCTGAGGCTACTGCAACAACTCAAGTATTAATTTCGGGCGAAAAAGGCGGAAGTCAAGCTAAACCTTTAGTATTTGCCGGATTAATAGGAGGTCTTTATGACTTTATAGTAGCTACCTTTGGTACTTGGGCTGAGACCTTTACCTCGCGAGTATTGCCTTTTGGTGAAACCATTTACAATAAAGCTAAAGTAATAGTAAGTGTCAATGTTGGTGCCGCTGTTTTAGGTTTAGGTTATATTATTGGTTTGAAATATGCTGCCATTATTTGTGCTGGTTCTGCTTTAGTATGGTTTGTTTTTGTGCCTTTGATGCCTCACTTAGGTGAAGCTTTCCTTACGCTCATTAATCCAACCTATAGCGGAGGAATTGATACCTTTACAGCAGAACAAATTTTCCGCGATTTTGCTCGTCACATTGGTATTGGTGGTATTGCCATGGCAGGTATCATTGGTATTGTTCGCTCTTGGGGTATTGTTAAGAGTGCTGCCTCATTAGCTGTGAATGAGTTTAAAGGTAAAGGCAAATCGGCAGAGGAGAATGTAATCCGTACTCAGAAAGATATCAAGATGAAGACCATTGTGTTCAGTATTGTCTTAGCACTTATTGCAACCTTTATATTCTTCCTTTTTGGTGTTGTTACTAACTTAATGCATGCCGTTGTTGCTATTATTGTGGTTGCTGTTATTGCATTCCTATTTACAACTGTTGCAGCAAACGCTATTGCTATTGTTGGTTCTAACCCTGTATCGGGTATGACTTTGATGACCTTGATTCTCTCTTCTGTAATCATGGTGGCAGTAGGTTTGAAAGGAACTCACGGCATGGTAGCTTCGGCTATTATTGGTGGTGTAGTATGTACTGCGCTCTCTATGGCGGGTGGTTTCATAACCGACCTTAAAGTTGGTTATTGGTTAGGTTCTACTCCTGCAAAACAGGAGACATGGAAGTTCTTAGGAACCCTTGTTTCTGCAGCTACTGTAGGTGGTGTTATGATGATCTTAAACAAAACTTATGGCTTTGTGGGCGAGAATGCTTTAGTAGCTCCTCAAGCAAATGCTATGGCAGCGGTAATTGAACCGTTAATGTCGGGAGCTGGAGCACCTTGGTGGTTATATGCTTTCGGAGCTTTATTGGCACTTGTGCTAACTCTATTTAAAGTTCCTGCATTACCGTTTGCTTTAGGAATGTTCATTCCATTGTATTTGAATACTCCACTGCTTATTGGTGGTGCTGTAGCATGGTTTGTAAGTTCACGCTCTAAAGATAAAGAATTGAACACTGCACGTAACGAGAAAGGAACATTAATTGCCTCTGGATTTATTGCCGGTGGTGCTTTAATGGGAGTTGTTAGTGCGGCTATGAAGTTTGGTGGTTTAGACTTCTTCAATGCCGATTGGGCTGCATCCAATGGTGCTCAATGGTTAGCATTGGTTATGTATGGAGCTTTAATTGGCTACTTCATTTGGGACGCTATGCGTGCAAAGAAAGAGGCTTAATTAATTAATAAGTTATAAATAAAGCGGATGGAATGCAGATTCTATCCGCTTTATTTTTTTATTTGTATGATTTATTTTACATTTGTGTTTTATAACAATGTTCTATAACATTAGAGAAATTCTAATTACCTATTTGTAAAGGTTTCTTGAATTTGGGACTAATAGTTCTTTTATTTATAGTATGGTGAGATTCTGAATCCTTCTCATGAAATAACTTATAATATTAGAAATTGCTATTCTCTCTTGAAATCATAATTATGCATGAACAAAATAAAATAGAAATATTTTATACATTTCATTTAGTTTTTAGAAATCTCCATAAGTAAACCGGGAATCATGAAATACCAATTGTCAATAGATCAGATGCATCCCATGTGGGATGCCTTGACTCAGGAAGAACGTATCTATTTACGCGAGAATGCGCGCTTTCAAGAATATAAGAAGAATGAGCATATCTATTTGGAGGGCGATGCGCCACAGCATTTAATATGCCTTATTTCTGGTAAAGTAAAGATATATAAAGAAGGAGTAGGAGGAAGGACTCAAATTCTACGCATGATTCGTCCAACCGAGAACTTCGGGTACCGCGCTTACTTCGCAAAAGAGATTTACCTTACCGGTGCAGCAGCACTTGAAGCCTCTTCGGCTTTCTTGGTGCCTCTAAATGTGCTAGAGCAGATTATTCAATCTAACAACCGTTTAGCACTCTCTTTCATTAAAGAACTATCCTTAGACCTTGGTCAGGCCGACGCACGAATAGTGAGTCTGACTCAAAAACATATCAGAGGACGCTTAGCAGAGTCTATTCTTTCTATGCGCGACTACTATGGTACAGAAGAAGATAATAGCACATTAAAGAGTAACCTCTCGCGAGAAGATATGGCATTCTACTCAAACATGACCACTTCAAACGCCATTCGTACACTCTCCAACTTCGCTTCGGAAGGATTGATAGAGTTAGACGGACGAACAATCAAAATATTAGATGAGCAGAAGCTTATTAAGATTAGCCGACTAGGCTAACCCTTTAAGCTACTACAGAGAACGGTTATCGCAATGATAAATTCTCTTTAAAAATTAGATAAACAGACACTTTATAGCTGTCGGCATAGTTGTTGTTTTATGCTTAATTGCAACAATTGTGTAAATATGGAGACCATGACGGTGAATGATATTGAAAAGAGATCTATAGCAGCAAAAGAGGCATTGATGAAGAATCAGCTCATGCAATGTTTTGCCGAATTGAATTTACTACTGAAAGAACTACATGAATGGTGGGCAATAAACCGTAAGGATGAGTTGCAAACCATCTATTCACATATGGTTCAGTATCTTTTAGAAGGTACTGACGACCCGGAACAGAAACAGATTTTTAACCGATTAAAGAGCGATATCTTCACACTTATTGATGATGTTACAGAGGCATTGATGACTCAAAATTCCTCGGAGTATGAATATACTCAACGTCGATACTTCCTTTCAACCACAACTTTCCAGATTGAACATGCTGTAACCGTTTTTGAAAAGTACGAACTTTATAAGAGTTTAAAAGGAGAGATTCCGGAAAATATTGTACAGTTAGATCAGTCGCTTATTGAACGTAGTGAAGTAGAGTATCAACAAGAGGAACTTTTTAACCACTATTGGTTAGGGGCATCCTTCTCGGGCGACGACTACAATACTGCAGTAACATTCATAGCAAACAATAATATTGGGCATACGCCTAAACTTCTTATAGTGTCGGCAGTGACACTTGCCTTGTTACGCCGTTTCGATGCTCGTAAAATGCAGTTGTTACTAAGTTTAGCTCATAGTCAAGACGATGAACTCCGACAGCGCGTTATTGTAGGGCTACTGTTGGTCATGAATCGCTTTGCATACAGAATAGAACTCATACCAACTTTAATGCAGTTGCTTGAAGAGTTGAGTAATGATAGCCTCTTTTTAGATGAGCTTGAGAATAGTTTTCTGCAATTGGTAAGAACTTCCGAAACCGATTCTATTAGCAAACGGGTGCGCGAAGAGCTACTCCCTGAGATGATAAAGTTGGGACCTAAACTTAGAGATAAAATCAATTCAGAATCCATATCGTTTGGCGAAGATATGGAAGAGAAGAATCCAGAATGGGATTCGCTTTTGGAGAACGATGGTGTAAGCGATAAACTTAAAGAGTTTGGCGACCTACAGATGGAGGGAGCCGATGTCTATGTCTCAACCTTTGCACCGTTAAAAAACTATTCCTTCTTCAATAATGTAGTAGGGTGGTTTATGCCATTTGAGTCGGACAATAGTAATATCAATGCCCTATTCATGAACAACAATCGTTTGTTTAAGGCATTTGTTAAGAGTCCCTTCTTGTGTAATTCCGACAAATATTCCTTCTGTATTAGTTTAATGCAGATGTCGCAGCAGCAACAAAATATGATGAGCGACGCTTTTCAGCAGGAGACAGAACAATTGGAAGATGTTATGAAAGATGAACAACAGTTAGATAGAAATGCATCGACCAAATCTATTTCCAATCAATACATTCAGGATCTATATCGTTTCTATACGCTCAATCCACATCATTCCGATTTTAAAAACCCGCTTATAGAACTTCTGGAGTTCTATAAAACCTCACTCTTTAAGCTCCTTTTTAAAGAGTCGATTGTGCGTAAACGTATTTCGGAGTTCTACTTCTCAAAAAATCTTTATGTGGAAAGTTTAGACCAGTTCTTAGCATTAAGAGAAGAGGGGGTGGCCGATTTGTCCAACTTTCAGAAGATTGGTTTTTGTTATCAACAACTTATGAAGTATGAAGAGGCCATTGATGCCTATCAGAAGGCAGAACTGTTAGAGCCTGATAATAGTTGGACTTTAACTCGTTTAGCCTACTGCTTACGCCGTACTAAACAGTTTGAATTAGCATTAGAGATTTATAAACGCTTATCAGAACTCTATCCCGAACAGCTCAATTATCAGAACTATTTAGCAAACTGCTATTACGAAATAAAGTCGTACGACGAGGCGTTAAAGATATACTATAAATTAGACTATTTGCAGCCCGATAGTGCCAAATACCTACGGCTTATAGCTTGGTGCTGTTTTATAGCTCAAAAGTTAGAGCAGGCCGATAAATATTATAGCAAACTCCTAGCACTGCCTCAGCCGGAAGCGGTTGATTATCTCAATGCCGGTCATTTGGCCTGGATACAGAAGAACCAGCAGTTGGCGCATCAACGTTATCTAAAGGCCAAAGCTTTGATGGAAAAGAAAGAACGATTTGCCGAACAGTTTATGCGCGATGCTAAATATTTGGCACCCTATGGCATTGAACCTGCTACCATGGCGCTCATGCTCGACTCTTTAGAACTTTTCCCGGAGTAAAGTTATTCCAGTTTAATGACACTTATTTATTACTAATTATTATATTAATTATTTCTTATGAAGAAAATTATTGCAACTACCAATGCTCCTGCAGCTATTGGTCCTTACAGCCAAGGTGTTCAAGTGAATGGCATGTTATTCATCTCTGGTCAACTTCCAATAGATCCTGCAACAGGTAAAATGGCCGATGGCGATGTTAAAGCTCAAACAGAGCAAAGTTTGAAAAACGTTCAAGCTATTCTTGAAGAGGCTGGCTATACTTTCAACGATGTAGTAAAAACCACTGTTTTCTTGGCAGATATGTCTTATTTTGCAG
>CAMTOX010000079.1 GCA_947074225.1 uncultured bacterium | reverse complement strand
ATAGAAGAGGTATCGGTGGGTAATCTACTCACGTCTATGAGTATGGCGACTAAATATAATCTACCGATATTAACTTGAAGATGAATAAAAAACTTACTAAGAAATGCTCTAAGACTGCTATGAATATGTAACAAATAAACAACAAAAAGATTGTAGAAGGTAAAGGTCATAATGGCGACTTGGTAAAATCTAACATCGGAATAGTAGAGTTGAAATATACAGCGAATAAGAATGTCGCTATGCGTGGTGAAGTACAATATCTTTATACTCAACAAGACCAAGGATCATGGGGTTATATTATGTATGAGTTAGCACTATACAAATCGTTAATGCTTGAAATCTCAGACTTATATAACTTTGGCGAGACAAAGATTCACTACTATAAAGTAGGTGCTACTTATAACTATAAGTCACACCGTTTGCAATTGGCATATGGTAAAACCCGTGCCGGATATAACTGTTCGGGTGGTGTTTGTCGTTATGTACCTGCAAGTAAAGGTCTCTCAATATCGTATAACGTAAATTTCTAATGTGAAGATGAAAAAATTATTTTATATATTTATCGCGGCATTAACGCTAACAAGTTGTGATGTTATCTCTGAAGGAGATCGTGTAATCCCTGTAGAAGTTATCTTAGGTGAGCGCCGAGTACTTTTGGAAGAGTTCACAGGATTCCGTTGCGTAAACTGCCCGACTGCGGCCGAAATAGCTCATAACTTAATAGATATGTATGGAGAGCATGTGGTAGTGGTTGGTTTGCACCCTGATGGTACCGAATGGACTCGTCCGGCAACCTCCGATTCATATGTCGATTTGCGCTCTGAAGTGGCTACTGCATACTACCAAGCTTTTGGAACACCACAAGCATTCCCTATTGGAATGATCGACAGAACATCGTTCAATGGTTCAGTATTGCAGAATACACCTACTTGGATGACCTGCGTGAATCAACAGTTGGTAATAGACCCACTTATGAATATGACCATGACAGCAACTTCCGACGTCGCAAATCGTTCCGTAGAGTTG
The DNA here is from genome assembly GCA_947074225.1 of uncultured bacterium. Taxonomy (GTDB): domain Bacteria; phylum Bacteroidota; class Bacteroidia; order Bacteroidales; family Paludibacteraceae; genus CAMTOX01. The sequence continues at coordinate 6,765 of CAMTOX010000079.1, read as the reverse complement.
GTCATTACAGCTACTTTAGAAGAGGAATTCTCAGGGGCTGTAAACCTTCAACTATTGCTTTTAGAAAGCGGTATTGTTGGATACCAAGTAACACCAACCGGTGGTAATCCTAACTATGTTCATAACCATGTTGCACGCGAAGCTATTAATGGCACCTGGGGACAGAAAGTATCATTACCTGCTGTAGGAGAGACGGTTGATTTTACTTTTACTTATGAAGTTCCTGAAGAATATGTATATGAAAATTGCAGTGTGGTAGCATTTTTGTATAAGGACGATAATAGAGAGGTTATTCAAGCCTACGAAGTTGAACTTTAATTACTAATTTAAAATATTATTACGACTATGAAAAAATTAATCTTAAAATCATTTTATCTTTTCGCTGCAATAGCTCTTACGTCATTAGTAGCCTGCGATAAAAACAAAGGAACCGATGATCCAGATAACAATGTAGCTCTTTTTGAATTATATGTTCTAAACAGTGACTCTTCTTACAGTCAAATCTTTGATGGTAGCACCATTAATATCTCTGATATTCACGTATCAGACCTTGGCGACAATCAATTTGAATTCAATGGTAAGATTTCTAATCTTTCTTCTGAAAACATCTCTATGGCTACAACTATTATTCGTGGCTATGATCTTGCTACTGCTACTGACGAGTTCTGTATTGACCCTATTTGTACTCCATCTAATGGTGCTGAAACACAAACTATTCCTTTCAGCATAAAAGCAGAAAGCGATAACATTTTCTATTCACACCTTACTAACCCTACTGTTTCGGGTACATACCGTGTTGCATATGAATTTTATTTGACTAACGATGCTTCAAAGAAATTTACTGTAAACGTTAATTTTATTTATACTCCTGCTAATTAAGTGCCGGTGTTACAATATAAAGGGAGGATATGCTTATGCTTATCCTCCCTTTTTTATAAGATAAATTTACAGAAGATAAAACAATGATAGAATAGCAAATACACTTTGGTAACATTTTTGTAATAGACAATTTAGAGAGAACTGTTTCTATCTAAAACAACAAATTAAGAATATTGATATTACAATTGATGATTATGAAAAGAAAAAATGTCTTGACAACATCTTTATGCCTACTACTAGGATTTGCTTTTGTAGCATTGGTGGGCTGCGACAAGAAGAATTCAGATGTGCTACAACCTATTAACGATGCCTTTGAAGTATTCTATGAAAAAGATTCTACATTCTATGCCACTTCGGAAACCGATACCATTCAGGTGACTAAAACAACCACCTACAAAGGCGATACTGCCATGTGTATTACGTTCCAAGTGCAGAATGGTTTGACTGAATCATTGCTTATGGAAACAGAAGTACAACGCTATTATATTAGCGGAGCTAATGATTATGTGATTTATTCTACAGACACTACTAACGTTATTGAATCGGTTAGCACCAGTCAAGTATATCCAAAATATACTGTGGCTGAGAATGGAAACATGGAAATGAAGATTTATCTTACTCCTACCGATGCTAAAAAGGCCGGAAATTATCTCTTACGTTATAATTTCTATTTAGCTAACATCTCATCTAATATTGTATCTGTATATGTAAACTTTAACTACAAAGTGCCATAACAACATTTTAGAAATAGTAAAAGAGAGGTTCTAATATTATATTAGAACCTCTCTTTTTATCTTTTCTTGTCCAACATTTCTTGATCGTTATAATAGATAATGCCGTTATCTAATAATAGCCTCACTGTTTCTGAAATCTCATTACTTGGAAAACTCACTACCTCTGTTATATCGCGTATATTGCGTGGCGCCTCTTCAATGAGCGCTATGATAATATCGCGAAGAGAGCGTTGCTCCTTACGAGTCGTAGGATTCTTACGTTTAGACAAACAGACGTCGCAGATACCGCAATCGTCCGACTTATCTTCGCCAAAGTAGTGTAGAAGTTGTCTGCTACGGCAAATCTGGTTCTCTTGGGCATAATCGGATATAGCAGCTATACGCATTTTAAACCGCTCTAACCGCTCTTCGTACGATGCACGTGTTATATAAAGTTTCTCACTTAACTGACGAGGCGTCTTATAAATAATAAGAGGCACCTTCTTAAAAGGAATATATTTTACAATATGATTTGCTTGAAGAGCAATTAAAGCATTGTAAACCTGCTGCCGCTCGCATCTCAACTGCTCTGCTGCCCTATCCTCATTAATATGTACCATATCGGTCATTATGCCCGTATAGTTGCGTAAAAGATGTTCAATGAGCTGCTCTTGGAATCTATTCACACCCTTTAAAGCATATAGCTCTTCACGTTCCACAATGAAACGTAGTTTGGAAGGACTCTCATGAGCTTCTGTCAATTCAAGTATCTCCGATATCTCCATAATCTTCAGCGCACTGAAGGTTTGTAACACCGGCATGTGCCAGTTCACACAGAACTCATCTATCTCAAATGGGTGTACACTCCCTTGCCCATCGCCTAATCCTATTGTATAGTGTTCGGCCAAAGATTGGTAGACCTTACGAATCAACTCCTTCTCGGGAAAGTTATCGCTAATGCGTTTCTTAAGTTTAGAAAGGTCTGAATTATTATAGAGCATAATGGCATAGGCATGGTTACCATCGCGTCCGGCACGTCCAGCTTCTTGGAAGTAAGCCTCAATATTATCGGGGATATCCATATGTACCACTACCCTAACATCGGGTTTATCTATGCCCATTCCAAAGGCATTAGTAGCAACAATGACTCTACAGTCGCCACGCTTCCATGCCTCTTGACGTTCGTTCTTCACCTTATCGGGCAATCCGGCATGGTAGTAGTTTGAGCCTATTTTATTTTGCCTCAACAAATCATTAATCTCCTGACACTTTAACCTATTGCGAACATACACCACAGCACTCCCTGGCACTCGGGAGAGAATGCGCAATAGCTGCCCATCCTTATCGTCTGTTTCGCGCACCACATAGGCTAAATTCTCGCGATAGAAACTCTTACGAAAGAGGTTATGCTTTGGAAATCCTAAATGGTTCTGAATATCTTCGGTTACCTCGGGTGTTGCAGTAGCAGTAAGAGCTAACACCGGAACATTGGGCAAGAGTTCGCGTATCTCGGCAATCTTCAAATAGGAAGGCCGGAAATCATATCCCCACTGACTAATGCAGTGTGCTTCATCAATGGCTATCATGGCAATTTTAAGCCACACCACACGCTTTTTGAATAGCTCCGTACCCAAACGTTCGGGCGAGAGATAAAGAAACTTGTAGGCACCAAATTCGCAATTCTCTAAGGTTTGTAAAATCTCATGACGCTGCATACCCGAATAGATCATTGCCGCGCCAATGCCACGCCGTTTCAACTCTTGCACCTGATCTTTCATGAGAGCTATTAGTGGGGTCACAACCAAACAGACTCCCTCCATTGTCATGGCAGGAACCTGAAAGGTTAACGATTTTCCTCCACCGGTAGGCATAAGGCCTAAAGTATCCTTGCCGCTCCCGATAGACTCTATAATATCTAACTGAAGAGGTCGGAAACTATCGTATCCCCAATAGTGTTTTAATATCTCTAAATAGCTGTTCATAAGGCTATGGTTGTATAACAAAAAGGCTCCAAAAGGAGCCTCTCTTAACGTATCAAGTTAATAAACTCTTCACGTGTTTTTGCCGTATTGAATGCTCCGGTAAAGTCAGAGGTTGTTGTAATAGAGTTCAACTTCTGCACGCCGCGCATCTGCATACACATATGCTGAGCCTCAATCACCACCATCACCCCTAGAGGGTTCAGTGTATTTTGTATGCAATCTTTAATTTGCATAGTTAATCGTTCTTGCAATTGCAGTCTGTGCGAATAGATATCGACCACCCGTGCTATCTTGCTCAAACCTGTAATATGTCCGTTCGGTATATAAGCCACATGTGCTTTACCATAAAAAGGTAGCATATGGTGTTCGCACATAGAGTAGAACTCTATATCCTTTACAATGACCATTTGCCGATAATCCTCATGAAACATGGCCGAACGTAATACCTCCTCAGCATCTTTCTGGTAGCCTGAGGTCATAAATTGGAATGCTTTGGCTACTCGGTGCGGAGTCTTTACCAGACCTTCACGCTCTACATCTTCACCCAATAAACGCAATATCTCTTTATAATGATGCGCTATCTGGTCTGTTACTGCCATCTGTTCTGGCAATACCGTAAACTCATTATCTCTCATTGTTCTAAAAAATCGGTGTATAAATTTTGATTGGGGAAATTGCTCAATCGCCAATAAAGATAGTCGAAGGAACAATATTTATCTCGGTGGCATAAGCCGGAAACTCTTCAATCATAAATAAGCGAACACTTTGTGCCTCCTCATAGGAGTTGCAATTCCCTATTCGCACTTTCCAGAATGGCGCCGTATAAGTAACATAAACATCTAACGATGGGTGTTTGTCTAGAATCTCTTTCTCTATTTTAAAGGCCTTTTCACGTGCCTCCTGCCCACGATTGCTAGAGAATATTTGAATTCTATAGCCTCTATAATTGGCTTGTCCGCTTTCACGACGTGGTTTCAAAAGTTGAGTAATCCCCTCACTTTGGTTTACAATGACATATCCATCGCTTGTTGCGTCGGGTGTTGAGAGCTCATTAAATATGGTCTTTCTCACTGGTGGAGCTTTAGCAACACTATCGGGCAATGCCTGTTCATCCTGCAACTCGGGAGTTTCGGTTATTTGGTTCTCTGCCTTCAGCTCAAACACAGAGAGGGTCGTCACACAGATTAGTATGAACAATAAAACAGCTTTCTGTATTGGTTTTCTCATTTTGTCTTTATCTAATAATATTTTTTTAGTTCATATTCTCTTTCCACACTCTTAAGAAGTTGCCACCCATAATTTTGGCTATATCTATCTCGCTATACTGGGCAAGAATCAATGCTTTGGTAATATTTATCAATTCATGGCTTCCCATACATCCTGGAATACCACCTCCACCATCAAAATCAGACCCTATACCTATATGGTCTATTCCCACCAATTGTACCATATATGCTATATGTTCGAGCACGGTGTCTATAGTGGCATTCTCCTGATTCTCTAAGAAACCGGCATAAAGGCATATTTGGCACACGCCACCTTTCTCGGCCAATGATTTTAGCTGTGCATTGGTAAGGTTACGTTTAGAGTTACAAAGAGCCCTACTACAAGAGTGAGTGCTTACAACAGGTTTGCTGCTCAGTGCTATGGTTTGATCAATAGTACTATCGGCAGCATGTGCAATATCTATCAACATGCCCAACCTATTCATTTCGGCAACAACCTCTTTTCCAAACTCACTCAGCCCATTATGGGTTCGCATGCCCCGACAAGAGTCGCACAGACTATTATCGCCATTATGGCATAAGGTAATATAGCGTACTCCTTGATTATAAAACTCTTGGAGTGCTTCAATACGGTTGCCTAAAGCATAGCCATTTTCAATACCTAAACCAATGGAAAGTTTACCGGTGACTTTATTTGCCAAGAGATCCGAAGGCTCTAAAGCCAAAGCCACCTCATTAGGATAAGCATCTATTTGCGCCTTAAGGTTCTCCAAAATCTGTACTGCCTTCTCATGAGCAGCCTCTGCCTCACTATCCGAGAGTGGCTGTTGGGCAATATAGGCCACCATAAAAGTAGCATCTACCCCACCCTGACGCATCTTCACAAAATCTACTTGCGTTTCTTTCTGACGTTTTCCTAAATCTATTCCCTCGTACCACACCATAGGTGTATCGGTATGAGAATCTAAGGTAATCATTTTTTTGTGAATATCAGTCGCTTTTCTATATAATATAGCCTCTTTTATTAAATATTCAAACAATACTTTAGCCTCTGTCATTTCTGCCAAAGCCAAATGCTCCGGATGCCATTGCACCCCTATAATGGGATAATAACGACTCTCTATAGCTTCGCAAACGCCATCGGTAGCAAATGCTACCGCATCAAAACCATCGGCCACCTCTTTCACCGCTTGGTGATGAATGGTGTTTACCTGAATCTCTTGCTCTTTTACTAAACGGTGAAGTAAACTATTGGGGGTTACTGTTACCGCATGTGTTGCTTGGCGTTTTGGTTCACTTTGGTCGTGTACCAACAGCGTTCCTTGAATCTGCGAATATATATCCTGATAGAGCGAACCGCCAAATGCTACATTAATAGCCTGCATGCCTCGGCAAATGCCAAGTATAGGCTTTTGTCGGTAATGACACTCTCTGATAAGTAGTAAATCAAAATCATCGCGTTCGCGATTAGGCACCCCCGACTGTGGCATAATCTTCTCACCCCACAACTCCGGATCCATATCGCCTCCACCGCTCATCAGTAAGCCATCTAGTGGTTCTACCATTTGGCGTATCACATCACTATTGGTCACCACAGGCAGTACCACTGGAATGCCTCCGGCACGTACCACCGCTTGTACATAAGCATCGTTAATCATGGAGTTCTCGTCACGGAAATGTGCCGAAATCCCAATGATAGGTCTCTGTGTTTCTCCGTCTAAACGCATGATTCTTCTATTTTCTATTTCCTATTTTATTTGTTAAATATATTCTAATAACGCACCCATTTGGCAATCTCTTTCCAGCTCACTTTTTTGCCATACATCAATATTCCGGTACGGTATATCTTTGCCGAAAGCCATGTGGTGCCAATAAAAGTCAATATCAAGAGCGATATGCTTACTAGCTTCTCCCACATCGGTACATCAAACGGCAGGCGCACCATCATCACAATAGGCGATGTAA
>CAMTOX010000078.1 GCA_947074225.1 uncultured bacterium | reverse complement strand
TTTTTTTTCCCTCATTGGTTCATAGTCGTGCTGAGTTGGGTTTTGGTTAGTGGTCAAGTCGTTCTATTGTCTCTTTGCATGATTCCAAGGTGCTGCACATGGTGAGCATTTCGCCTTCCAACTTATGCCCCAAGTGTTCTTTATCCATGGTCTCTATTTGGAGGATTAACCCCCTATAATAATCGTCTTTGTTTAACACTATAATGGGTTTATCATGGTAACCTACCATTTTTGACGCCACCACATCGAACAGTTCATCTAGGGTGCCATAACCTCCTGGCAACACCACAAACAGATCGGCATGTTCTTTCATCAGCGCTTTGCGTTCATTCATGTCTTCAACTATGAATAGCTGTTGTGCAAGATCGCTTTGACGGCCCTTCTCGACTATCATTTCAGGGATAACACCCACAATCTCGCCATGGCTATCGGCACATCCTTGGGCCACACTATCCATTAATCCACCAGTGGCTCCACCATAAATAAGTATATGCCCCTCTTGGGCAATATAACTTCCTAAAGCGTAAGCATCGCTTTTAAAAGCCTCTTTTACGGCTGGACTAGAAGCACAAAAAACGCAAATATTCATCCTATGTCTCTTTGTAATGTCTGATGGTGACAGCACCATCAGACATCTATTTAAATTAATTACAATTCGCCATTGCTAATCTTCTCATGCATAGCTTGTGCTGCTTTACGTCCATCGCCCATGGCAAGGATTACAGTAGCACCTCCACGCACAATATCGCCACCTGCAAATAGGGTAGGGATAGAGCTCTGCATGGTGTCATTGTTCACCTCAATAGTGCCCCAACGTGACACCTCTAGCCCTGGCAAAGAGCTAGGCACCAAAGGATTTGGCGACACACCCACACTCACCACTACCGTGTCCACCTCTATCAATTCCACAGCTCCCTCAATGGCTTTTGGTGAGCGGCGTCCCGATGCATCAGGTTCTCCAAGCTCCATCTTCTGCAACTCCATTTGACGTACTTGGCCAAACTCATCGCCAATGTAGCGTAAAGGGTTGTGTAAGGTCATGAACTCAATGCCCTCTTCTTTGGCATGTTTAACCTCCTCAATACGAGCAGGCATCTCAGCCTCCGACCGACGGTAGATAATCATAGCGCGCTCTGCACCCAAACGTTTCGCTGTACGTACAGAATCCATAGCGGTGTTGCCACCCCCAATCACTGCCACACTACTTCCACGTGCCACAGGCGTATCGAACTCACTGTCCGAAGCGTGCATTAAATTTACGCGCGTCAAATATTCATTACTAGACATCACCCCAATGAGGTTCTCGCCAGGAATGTTCATAAAGTTAGGCAAACCAGCACCACTAGCCACAAATAGAGCACGATAACCCTCGGCAGCCAAGTCGTCAAAGCTGATGGTTTTACCCACAATGCAATTCTTAATAAACTTAACACCCATACGGCTCAAGATATCGATCTCGACATCTACTATCGCATTAGGCAAACGGAACTCTGGGATACCATATTTCAACACCCCACCAATCTCGTGCAATGCCTCAAACACAGTTACATCGTAACCCAGTTTCACCATATCGCCAGCAAAGCTCAAACCAGCAGGACCTGAACCAATAACACCAATCTTAATGCCATTGGCAGGCAAGCATTTGGGCACTGCAAGTTCGCCATGCTCACGTTCATAGTCGGCAGCAAAGCGCTCTAAGTAGCCAATAGCCACAGCCTCTTTCTGCATTTTCAAGTGCATACACTTTGACTCGCACTGCTTCTCTTGTGGGCAAACACGTCCACACACTGCTGGCAATGCCGAGGTCTCTTTTAAAGTAGCGGCTGCCGCTAAGAACTCACCACATTCAATATGTTTAATGAACTTAGGTATGTTAATGCCCACAGGACACCCTTCCATACAAGTTGGATTGGCACAATCTAAACAACGTTTCGCTTCATTTTGAGCCTGCTCTACACTCAAACCAAGATTCACCTCCTCATTATTGTGACTTCTGTAGGTGGCATCCAATTCAGGCATGTGTACGCGTGGCAAAGCAGTCCGCTCTTTCGCTTTCATGCTTTGACGTAATGCCTCGCGCCATGGCTCATTTCTATCTATCGACATAATAAATTTCTAAAAATAAAGGTAAATTACTTCTTTTGCATTGCCTCTTGCTCCTCCTTACGGTAAGCCGACAAACGCATCAACATCTCATCAAAATCCACCTGATGGGCATCAAATTCAGGACCATCCACACACACAAACTTGGTCTTGCCATCCACTGTTACGCGGCAAGCACCGCACATGCCTGTGCCATCCACCATGATGGTGTTCAATGATGCCACAGTTGGGATGTTATATTTCTTGGTCAATAGACTCACAAATTTCATCATCACAGCAGGACCAATAGTGACACAAAGGTCCACTTTCTCTCTCTTGATCACCGCTTCAATGCCTTCCGTTACCAATCCTTTTTGGCCGTAACTTCCATCGTCGGTCATAATGATTAACTCATCAGAGTACTTACGCATCTCCTCTTCTAGGATGATCAACTCTTTTGTGCGTGCAGCCAATACTGTAATCACGCGATTGCCTGCTGCCTTCAATGCCTCGACAATGGGTAAAAGTGGTGCTACCCCCACACCTCCGCCTGCGCAAACCACAGTGCCGAAGTTCTCAATGTGAGTGGCTTTCCCCAATGGACCCACTAAGTCCAGTACACTATCGCCCACTTCTAGAGCGCACAATTTGCGAGACGAAACTCCCATTTGTTGAACCACTAACGTGATGGTACCACGAGCCACATCGGCCGAAGCAATGGTCAAAGGGATTCGTTCCCCTTTCTCATCCACACGTACAATGACAAAGTGCCCCGCACGGCGTGCTTTTGCTATCTGCGGTGCCTCTATCTCTAACTCTACTACTTGAGGAGAAAAATAACTTTTCCTTACAATTTTGCTCATAGATTTATATAATCTCTATTTAAAAAAATCAATTGACAAAGATATAAAAAAGAGCCATTAATTCATGCTTTACAACTCCTTTTTTCTGCATTTATATTATAAAATATCCATATTTACTCTTTTAGCAAATATTATTGATGATTTATTGCTGAGCCCAGGGTGTTTTTTAATCATTTAATAGGTGAGGTTTAATTTATTTTATTTCAGAATGGCTCTCTTCTCTAAATGTTTTTAAAACACCTCATTGGTTTATCAAACTCCTTACGCATTTTCGTTCTTTATTACCCTATTTTTTGTGCTTGGCGCTTCTCTTGTTGGTACCCTCTGCTATTTCAAAACATTGTTGAGCATTCATGGTGCCTCCTTCCTTGCTTCTTGCATGCTTCTAAGTTGCACCTGGTTCGCACCCCGGCTCCGAACAAGGTGCATCTTAACTCCATCTAGACTGCTTGTTATGAGTATATTAGTGTTGTTGTTTAGCTGCTTTAAATGGTATGCAAAAATGGGTTAGTAAAGGCCCGATTTTTAATAACCTCTTTTCAAGAGTAGAGTTAAGAATTCTAGGTTTAAAAGTTAAATAATAACTCCTTATCGTTATCAATTTTGGAAAGTAGATGAAAGTAAACCAAAAACAACAAATAACCACCCCTTAAGCTATACATTTGTTGAAAATAGCGCATGTGTATATTACTAATCTCTCTATGTTCAGTGGTTTATGCATCTTGTTAGTCGTTTTCTTTTAGCACGATATAGAGCTATTATATGTACTTATTATTCACCCGGAATGAGTTTTCGGTGCACAAAGCAGCATTGGTTTCTAATCTTCTTTTGCCCAACTCTTATTCCAATAAAATTAATGGAACGTTCTAAAAACTGTGGAGTGAGTGTTAAACTCTTTACCTCGATTTATTTTTTGTTTCGCATCTTTACTTATATTGATGTTTAACTATCTCTTATTTAGGTGGTTTATTATAATCTTTTTACAAGGATGTATTTATACAAAAAACAGCTTTTAAAAGCATGGCTATTCATCTTCATGCGGCGGCAGTGGTTAGAGCGTTTTGACTATATGTTATGGCAAAACAAAAAGAAAATTGTACCCATTTTAGTGGTAAGGTAGGCGGTGTGGTCGAGTGTAGTTGGAAAGGTATTCGCTACATTCGTTCTCTACCCTCGCATGTAAAGGACGCAAAGAGTCCTGCTCAGTTAAGGCAGCGTTCAAAGTTTAAGGCATCGCACCGTTTTGTAAAGGCTATGCTCTGCACTGTTAATGTGGGGTATGAGGCTTTTGCTGTCAGACAAACGGCTTATAATGCCTGTTTGAGTCATACCTTACGGCATGTGGCTCAGGCAACTAGTTCTGAAGCAACTTTAGATTATAGTAAAGCACTTTTGGGCGAGGGAGCATTGGCAGTGCCACAAAATTGTACCCTCTCCATAAGCAATAACTCATTGAAGGTGTGTTGGGATAGCCACTCCTGGCAAGGGTATGGTCATGGTAGCGACACCACGCTATTGGCGCTCTACTGTGTGGAGCGTAATCAAGCATTGCAAATCTTTGACTCGGCGCAACGTCTCAATGGAGAGGTGCAGGTAAAGTTACCTTCTCAGTGGCAAGGGTGCACCATAGAGTGTTTCGTTGGATTCCGTTCTGTAGACCAATCGAGTGTCTCTAATATTGGGCATATGGGCGAAATAGTTTATTCCGACACTCCAATTTCATGCACTCAAGGCAATGGGAGTGAGCCTGTAAATACTCAGTTACCACTTTTGAAAACAGAGTCCTTAACAGAGGTGGTGAATAGCGAATGCTCGCCAGTAAAGGTTGAAGATGAGGTAGATGTACAAGCCTCAGCTATGGGAAATAGTGTGTGGCATGCCCTCTGTGCGCAAGTAAAAGAGATTCCATTACGGTGTAGCCGTATGGAGAGCAGTAAAGAGCACTCTTTTAAAGAGTTATGTGGCGATATTTCGCTAATGGGCAGGCGTAAATGGAAATACCATGCCATGCACCCTTTGCCAAATTTTGCACGTACGGCAGCTCATAAGAGGCACTATTATTCTATGGGAGTTTTTTAATGACAATGGCAACAGGCTAACTCTGATTAATGGACATAGTTATAAGGTGTAAAGGGTTGTTAGGTATGTTCTAATGGTTTTGTGGTTCAAAATCTTCCGCTTTTATTTACATATGGACAGATAACTTTGGTGTTTGTTTATTTACGAAAATAAATTATTAATTGAATAATTTGTTAGGTATGCATTATATTGTCTATTTTTGTAGAGCTATAAATTATTTAGAATGACACTAAAAAGAAGACTTTGGGTAACATTTGTACACTTCTTCATATTTCTTTTTAAGCTAAAACGATATGAGAAGAGTTACCATTTCAACACTTCCTTAACGCTTGACGATGCCGAAAATCATATAGACATTGTAACTATTGCTTTCAATAATGAATATTTGATTGAGAAACAGATAGAGCTGTTGCAGCAGTTTATTACCGACCCGAACTACTCGTTCTTGGTTGCCGACAACTCTTCTGTTCCCGAGAAGAGGTTACTTATTCAGGAGGTATGTAGGAAAAAGGGGGTAGGGTATATCTCTCTTCCCGATAATTTATTGATAAAATATTGTGGCGATGGTTACTCGCATGGAGCGTCGTTAAATTGGATTTACTATAACTATTTAAGTAAACGTAAGGCAGCGATATTTGGTTTTATAGATCATGACCTCTTCCCAATAGCTCCCATCTCTTTAAAAGCAAAGCTGGGCGATTCCGATTTTTATGGTCCAATACGCGACCGTGAACAGGGTTGGTACATATGGGCAGGGCTCTCGTTCTTTAAGTACGATGCCGTAAAGCTGGTGAAACTGAACTTTATTCCCTATGTTATTAATGGAGTGTTTCTAGATACCGGAGGTTCAAACTATCCCATTCTTTATAAACACTACAATAAAGAGTTGCTACACGACCTTACCATTACTAATGTCTCCTTAGAGGAGAAAGAGACAATGGATTATCATACAGATTATCTTCAGTTTATTGATCACTGCTGGCTTCACCTCATAAATGGTTCTAATTGGAAACGTATTGCCGAGGAGTCGCAACAAAAGAAAGAACAGATCTTGAACGAGATTGTTCAAGACCCGGCTTCCATTAAACGTTATATCTCCATGCCGTAAGCCATTTGTGCGCGGCAAATTAAACCTATTTCTTTGGCCAGGTTCTATTTTATACGTATGGGTACAATAGGTTCCTCTTTCTGTTCGTCCAACGGTTCAGCACGGAATTTAATGCGTTCAAAATCAATCTCCATTAAGTCTATGCACCGAATGGTGCTGTTATACATGGTACGATAATATATCTTAGTGTTTGTAATGTCTGTTACAGCACTCCATTGTGTGGCACTAGGCAAATTTACATTGGTGGTGTTGTTGGTCGACTCTATTCCGATAGGTATTTGGAAATTATTCAAGATTTGAAAACATTGCGTTACGGTACGTAAAGCATTGGGTTGTTTGGGCGCACTGCTTTGGTAGAATGCTGCACGTACAAATCGTGAAGGTGGCGTCATGTCGCCCGGAAGTCCCAGCATACCACTGCCTGCACCAAAAGGCGCGAGGGTAACATTTCCCAAATCTTGGTCGGCAGCAGAGCCTGGATGTAGGTTTACATAGTTATTTAAGTTTGTGGTTTGCCAATCAAAGCCGGGAGCGTTGGTTAAGACACCTAAGTTATTGACATAGAATATGGGTTTTCCATTAATCACCTCTAAAACTAATTGCATTCCACTGCTGTCGGTAAATCGCCAATGTACGGTAGAGGCGTTGTTCTCCATGGCAATGATATGAATTGCCTTTACCGACTCTTTCACCTCTTCCACTGTTTTGCAACTGCCCAATATCCATGCTAAGAGCTGCATGTCGGAGATGGTGCGTGCACAATCGGCAGCATTATATCGTTCATATTTTCCATATTTGGGAAAATAGAAGAGTCCACCGCTGAGTCCCTTTTCGTTTACCCCTTCAACAATAAATTCTTTCATCTTTACAGCCAATCCTACATAACCATATTGTGAAATATAGCGCATGCCATCTACCCCTTCCGGTGTGAATGATTGCTGCGAATAGTTTCTTGGCACAATTACATACATGCTATTTAACTCCCCTTCGGCCCAATCTATGGTACGACCGGTAATGTGAGCTCCGTTGGAAGATTGAAGTGTAATGCCAGTGCAGCAAAAAAGGTGTGGTGAAACCATTAGCATGGCAACCAAAAGCGGTAATAGTAGCTGTTTTTTCATCTTATTCTAATAGTTTTAATGCATTGTGTAGAATAGAGGAGGTCTATAAATTGAACGCTATAGATTAAATGCATTACTATAGTTGAGATTCTGTAACTCTTTTGTTTTATGAATTAACAGTGACTCTTTTTCTCATTAACTACAAAAGAGATGACTATAATAGAGTTAAATCCATAGAGAGAAAATAATCACCCTGCATTATAGTTGCTCTAAATTAACAACTGTAAAGCAAAGGGTTATTATAACACTCCTCTTAAAAATATGTTCACTTTTTCTCCTATTGCAAAAGTGATACTATTATGTTTTTTATTTTATGTTTTTCTCTCTTTTTGTAATATGTTTTTATTGCTTATTGCCTTTAACGTAAGAAGAGTGGTATTTATAGACTCTTATTTCTGGTTTTATTGCTACATATTGCCTTGTTGAGCGCTCTTTTTTTATGCTCTTATGGCATTCGTTCTAACCACTTCTATAATTAAGAGATTGTTATTTGAATTGAGAATTTGTTGAGTTTTTCTCGTGTTAGCTTCAATAGAGTTGTTTGTTAATGTGTTGTGTAGGTATTTAAATAGTTC
>CAMTOX010000077.1 GCA_947074225.1 uncultured bacterium | reverse complement strand
CATACTAGATATGTGATGGTGACTGGAGTTCAGACGTATGATATTCCGATCTGAGCTACATTTAAAATATTATTGAAATCTGTACCGGCCGATATTGATGTAAAAACTATGGAGAAAGGGATGCTAACTCTTCCCGGAGTTAGTGCCATTCACAACCTTCATATAGGGAGTTTAGACGGCCAGGAACATGTAATGACACTCCATGAAATTAGCGAACAGAAAGAGAATTGAACAATAGAAAAAGAGATTATAGAAACAGTAAAGAAATTCCACATTGTACATAGCACTATAGAGTTTGAATATCCTAATGAAGAGTGCTGTAATAACTGCGATTTACATTGAACTGAAACAATAAAAGAGATTGACTTTTAATATTGAAAATATAAAATAACTACATATAAGAATATTTATAAAAAACTATCTGACAATAAATTAATTATTATATATTTGCAGCAGAAATAAGATTATGAAACAGAAAATTCATATCATAGGTATCATGTCGGGGCTAATCTTTCTTTTATGGATTAGCTACATGCCGCACCATCATCACGATGGTATGCCATGTTATGAATTTAAATGTTTTCACTCTATTATAAGCGATAACAGCATCACATTTCATCATGAATCGCACGAGAGTCACGACCATGAGGAGTCGCTATGCTGTCATGAATTTATCTATTTGGTGGAAACCAGTTTAGCAATCTCTGAAAGCGAAACACTCGAGAGTTTTCGTAAACACCTCTCTATGGAGCTCTCTTTGGCAATATCCGAACTACAGTTCTACCTCATCGCTCCTAACAAAGAGAATTTAAATTGGATAACACCACCCTTAACACCACTGATTTGTAAGACCATACAGACAGATGGTTTACGTGCACCCCCATCTCACCTTCTCTAAAAAAGTTCTGGCAACCATTAACCCTCTAAGGCATGGCTGCTTTATATTGGTCAAAAAGGAATTAACACCTTTATTTTAACCAATAACAGAATAACAATTCGCCGACAAAGCATTTAACAATAGTAGATTTAAATAAAATCCTATGATCCATATTTGTAGACACTTGTTTAGATGCTTCATTAAATATTCGGCCCCATATTATTCCTTTAAAATTACGATTTGAAGCGTCCTTAGCGGACCACCATCAAATTAAACATCTATAATTTAATCTTTTACAACTATGAAGAGAACAGTTATATACATTCTTTGCATTAGTATCGGCCTTCTTTTTGGATTTAGTGGTTGCAAAGAAAAAGCTAACAATAAGAAGCAACCTACGGAGAGTAGCTGTAGCGACCATGATCATGACCACGATCATGACACCCATAGTAGAGAACATACAGATAGTGACGGCACTCACAATCATGAGCACGACCATGACCACGCAGGCCATGATAGCAGCAGTTGCAATAGTCACAACCATAACGAATTTGGCGAAGAGATTCACAGCGCAGACGATGGACACAATCATGGTGCTGAAGAGACCGACCATAGTAACGAGATAGCCTTCTCCAAGAGACAGGCCCAGGCTATTGGATTAACTACAGAGAGGGTTAAAACAGGAACCTTTTCACAAGTTATTAAAACCAGTGGTAAAATAGAATCTTCGCAAGGAGATGAGCAAACCATTGTAGCCACAGCAAGTGGTGTAGTAAGTTTTGCTAACGCAAATCTAAACGATGGGAGTGCTGTAAAAGCTGGAGAGACATTAATGACCATCTCGGCAAAAGAGCTGCAAGAGGGCGACCCACTACTGAAGAGTAAGTTGGAGTTTGAAGCGGCAGAAAAGGAGTATCAACGTGCAGAGAATTTAGTTGCCGATAAAATTATCTCGGCAAAAGAGTTTGAGCAGATTCGCCTACGCTATGAAACTGCCAAAGCATCATACCAAGGTCAGGCAGGTAAGGTGAGTGCACAAGGCATACGTATAACAGCACCAATTGGCGGATATATTAAGAGCCGTTTGGTAAATCAGGGCGACTATGTAGCCATAGGTCAACCCATAGCCATAATCACTAAAAATAAAAGATTGCAACTCCGAGCAGAGGTGCCCGAAGGTAAATATAAAGCTTTGAAACAGGTTACCTCGGCAAACTTCAAACCGGCATACGATAATGTAACCTACAAACTTAAAGATTTAAATGGCAAACTCTTATCGTATGGAAAAAGTAGCAACGACAATAGCTACTACATTCCAATTACTTTTGAATTTGATAATGTTGGCGATATTTTACCCGGTGCATACACCGAGGTATATCTCTTAAGCACTCCCAAAGAGCATGTTATAACAGTACCTATGAGCGCACTAGTAGAGAACCAAGGCATCTATTATGTCTATTTGCAAATAGAACCCGAGGCCTATAAACAGCAAGAGGTTACTGTGGGAGAAAACGATGGCGAACGTGTAGAGATTCTGGCAGGGATAAAACCTGGCGATAATGTCGTTACTAAAGGGGCCTATCAGGTGAAGATTGCATCGGCATCGGGCGAGGTACCTCATGGTCATGCCCATTAATTCAAGGAGGAAGAGATAGATGTTAGATAAAATTATTCAATTCTCATTAAACAATAGGATAGCCATATTGGTGGCTGCCGTATTGCTTATGGTAATAGGCGTCTACACAACCACACGCATGGAGGTAGATGTCTTCCCCGATTTAAATGCCCCTACCGTAGTGGTAATGACCGAGGCTAAAGGAATGGCTCCGGAAGAGGTGGAACGTTTGGTAACTTTCCCCATAGAGACCTCTGTAAATGGTGCTACCGATGTACGCCGTGTACGCTCTTCGTCCACAACAGGATTCTCCATTGTATGGGTAGAATTTGACTGGGGCACCGATATTTTTAGGGCACGTCAAATTGTTTCCGAGAAACTTGCCATGATAAAAGAGGAGCTTCCCAGCAATGTTGGAACACCTACATTAGGTCCACAATCGTCCATCTTAGGAGAGCTAATGTTTGTGGCCTTAACCTCCGACAGCACCTCATTGCAAGAGTTACGTACCTTAGCCGACTGGGTAATACGTCCACGTCTACTAGCTACAGGTGGCGTGGCACAGGTATCGGTATTGGGTGGAGAGATTAAAGAGTATCAAATTCTACTAAGCCCGGAAAGGATGAAACATTATGGCATCACCATGGACGAAGTAAATGGTGTGGTGCAAGGAATGAATCAGAATGCTTCGGGAGGAGTACTCTATGAGTATGGAAATGAATATATCATACGTGGGGTAGTGTCGACCGACAAAGTAGAAGAGATAGGTAATGCCGTAATAAAACGAGTGGAAAATAGACCCATACTGATTAATAATGTTGCAGAGGTGAAGATAGGGAATAAAGCACCTAAGATGGGTGTTGCAGCCTACAATAATCAACCAGCTGTGATAATGACCATTACAAAGCAACCCAACACCGGCACCATAGATTTGACCGAGAAACTTGACATAGCACTGCAAGAGCTTCAACAAACATTGCCGGCCGACGTGAAGCTATCGACCGACATCTATCGTCAAGAACGATTCATAGAGAGTTCTATCAGCAATATCCAGAAGGCACTTCTGGAGGGTGGCATCTTTGTTATTATCATTCTCTTTATTTTCTTAATGAATGCTCGCACTACCATTATTTCTTTGGTGACCATACCGTTAGCATTGGTAACCTCTGTACTCTCTTTGAAAATGATGGGACTTACCATAAACACCATGAGTTTGGGAGGTATGGCCATTGCCGTAGGTTCACTAGTGGACGATGCCATAGTCGATGTCGAGAATGTACATAAGCGACTTAAAGAGAATAGGCACTTACCTATAGTGGAACAACTCCCGGCCCTGAAAGTAATCTTCAATGCTTCGCGCGAGGTGCGCATGCCCATTCTAAATTCTACGCTTATCATCATAGCTAGTTTTGTGCCTCTCTTCTTTCTTTCGGGCATGGAGGGACGTCTTTTGGCACCCCTTGGCATAGCCTTCATATCGGCATTAATAGCCTCTACATTGGTGGCATTAACGTTAACACCGGTACTTTGCAGCTATCTTCTAGTTCCTAAGAAAGAGAATAAAACATTAGATAAGGAACCTTTTGTGGCACGTAAACTAAAGGAGTATTACGCTAAGCTACTACGTTGGACTTTGCGTCATAAGATTGCTGTTTTATCCTTCACCGGCCTTCTCTTTATTGGAACTTTAGTGGTATTCTTTAACTTAGGACGTAGTTTCTTACCCCCTTTCAATGAGGGGTCGTTCACGGTAAATGTAAACACTATGCCGGGGGTATCGCTCGAAGAGTCGGATAAGATGGGACGCATGGTCGACGAGATATTGCTCTCCATTCCGGAAATTCAGGCAGTAGGTCGTAAAACCGGCCGTGCAGAGTTAGACGAGCATGCTTTGGGAGTAAACACATCGGAAATTGAAGCTCCTTTCATACTCGACAAACGCTCTAAAGAGGAGGTTATTGCCGAAATACGTGAACGCGTAGGAGCCATTCCGGGAATAAGTCTTGAGGTAGGAGCACCTATTACTCACCGTATAGATGCTATGCTATCGGGCACCCGCGCCAGCATAGCTATTAAACTATTTGGCACAGATTTGAATCATATGTATGCCTTAGGAAATCAAATTAAAGAGGCCATTCAGAATATACCCGGAGTGACCGATTTAAATGTTGAACAACAAATTGAACGTCCTCAGCTAAAGATTATCCCTAAACGCGACATGTTGGCCAAATATGGTATTACCCTACCAGAATTTGCCGAGATGATCAATGTGCTCTTGGGAGGTGAGGTGGTATCGCAAGTGTACGAAGGCAATCGAAGCTTTGACCTCACCCTAAAGGTGGCCGACGATAAACGGGAGAGCATGGAAAGGATTAAAGAGCTCATGATAGATGCCGATGGTAGTAAAGTGCCACTGAGCAATGTTGCCGAAGTAATCTCTGCCACAGGTCCTAACACTATAAATCGTGAGAATGTTGCCCGTAAGATTGTTATCTCGGCCAATGTTGTCGACAGAGATCTCTTAGGCGTAGTAACCGACATACAGAGCATCGTTGCCAGCGATATAGTATTCCCCGAGGGGTATCATGTGGAGTATGGAGGACAGTTTGAGAGTGAACAAGCGGCATCCAGAACACTGCTTATAGCCTCTTTGGTAGCTATTTTGGTTATTTTCTTATTGCTGTACAATCAATTCCGCAACGTATCGCAATCGGCAGTCATCTTATTGAATCTACCTTTAGCCCTCATTGGAGGAGTATTGGTCATTTGGATAACAGGTGGTGTCGTGAGCATTCCAGCCATTATTGGTTTCATCTCACTCTTTGGCATAGCCACACGCAATGGTATGTTGCTCATATCGCGGTATAACGATTTGCGTAATGAGGGCACAGAACTGTATCAGAGTGTAGTACATGGCTCTACCGACCGTCTTAACCCAATTCTTATGACAGCACTTACCTCCGGACTAGCACTCATACCTTTAGCCTTAGGCGGAGAGCTTCCAGGTAATGAGATACAGAGTCCTATGGCAAAGGTAATATTAGGTGGCCTCTTTAGCTCTACACTATTAAATGGCTTTATCATCCCTATTATGTACCTTATTACAGAACGAAGAAGAGAAATAAAAGAGGTAAAATTTGTAGAAGAATCAGCTAAAGGAGAAGAATTATGAAAAAGAGAATCATAACTTTACTATTGACAATGGTTTGTATGCTATCATATAGCCAATCTACAATGGAAGAGCTCTTAAGGAATATAGAGCAAAATAATAGTACTCTTCGGGCATTGCGCGAAAGCATCATTGCCGAGAAACTTGAGAATAGAACCGACATCTTTTTGCCCAACCCAGAATTTGGTTTTAATTACCTCTGGGGAACCCCCTCTAGTAATGGGAACAGATACGACATTAGCGTAACACAAAGTTTTGATGCCCCTACAATAAGTGGACTTAAGAGTAAGGTGGCAAATGAACAAAATGCCATGCTAGAGTGGGATTATAAGGCCGAACGGATGAACCTTCTGCTGGAGGCTAAAGAGTATTATCTGGATGTTGTATACTACAATGCTTTGTTAGAAGAGCTAAACCTACGTTTAGTACATGCACAAGCCATTAGTAAGAGCCAGAAAGAGCGTTTAGAAAGTGGCGACGCTAATATATTAGAGTATAACAATGTGAAGATAAATTTGGCCTCTGCGCATGGTGAGATTCTAAGAGTGGAGACTGAGCGCGCAGTGGTATTATCCGAGTTGACACGTCTAAATGGTGGAAAAAATGTTACCATAAGCGAAAGTAACTTTCCTACCCTCTCATTACCTTTAAATTTTGAACAGTGGTATGCACAAGCCGAGCAACAGAGCCCGGTATTGGCTTATGTACGACAAGAGTTGGAGTGGGCAAAGAAAGAGGTATCGCTCAATAAAGCTACATGGTTTCCAACACTCTCGGCAGGATATATGAATGAGACTGTGGTTGGCGAAACTTATCAAGGCATTACCTTGTCGCTATCTATACCGGCTTGGGAAAATAGCAATAAGATTAAGCAAGCCAAAGCACAGCAGGTGGCTACAGAAGCCAAAGCCGACGATATGAAACTACAGTTTTATGGTCAGTTGCACACCATTTATCAACGTACCATAGGTTTGCAAAGAAGTGCTGAAATTTATCGCGAGGCCTTTAAAGATGCGAATAATAGCGAGCTACTCAAGAAAGCTCTTGATGCAGGACAAATTTCTATGGTTCAATATATGCTTGAAATGAGCCTATATTATAGCACCATTACTCAAGCATTAGAGGCCGAACGAGATTACCAGAAAGCATATGCGAAATTAGTCTCGTTTGAGTTATAGCAAAACAAAAAAGAAGGGTAGCCCTATTAGAGCTACCCTTCTTTTTGTTTTATAATTAGGCTATCTATAATTTCTCAATCAATATGGTTGCATAAGCCGATATGCCTTCTCCTCTTCCAGTATACCCCAACTTTTCTGTTGTAGTAGCTTTAATAGCAATATCGTCCACTGGAATTCCCATGCATTGAGCCAGCGTTTCCTGCATCTGAACAATATAAGGTGCCAATTTAGGAGCTTCGGCACATATAGTAGAATCAATATTTCCTATGGTATAACCTTTCTCGGCAATTAGCTTCACACACTCTTTGAGGAGTAATTTGCTATCTGCGCCTTTGAAATTGGGATCTTTATCTGGAAAATGATATCCAATATCCCTAAGGTTTGCTGCGCCTAATAGAGCGTCGCAAATAGCATGAATAAGCACGTCGGCATCCGAATGACCCAATAGGCCCTTGCTATATGGTATCTCAATACCTCCTAATATCAATGGGCGTTCTTCCACCAATTGGTGAACATCGAACCCAAACCCAACTCTTATCTTCATATTTTAATTTGATTAGATACAATAAAAGCGACCTGAAAAGACAAGTCGCTTTTATAATATATTAAATATTAATTGTACAATTATTTACGATCTGCCAAAGCTTTTAAGCCGTCAACATCAAATGCAAGTGAGAAACGTAAAGTTTGGTCAAGTGGATTTGTTTGAGCCACAGAAATAACATAACCTACATCTAATTTAAATGCCGATAAACGGAAACCAGCTCCTACGGTGAAGTATTTACGATTACCTTTTGTAGGGTGTTCATTGAAATAACCAGCACGACCAAAGAATTGTTCGTTGTATGCATATTCAAGACCAATTGCCCAGTTTACTTCATTCCACTCTTCTTTGAATCCACCAGGAGCATCGCAGAATGACCATGCAATACCTTTCATTACCGAGATGTCGTTATATTGTGCTTGGCTCATGGTCCAAGTAGAAGGATCGTCGGCAACAA
>CAMTOX010000076.1 GCA_947074225.1 uncultured bacterium | reverse complement strand
TTCCGATCTAAATGGACGCTTCCCGAATGAAATGTTAACTATTTAGTATTTAGTTTCACTTGCATAACACTAATAAACAAAGCTATACAACCACTATTATTAAAGGCGAATTTTAATTGGTTCTATCGCAATTTTATCTATATTGCTATCGGACCACTGCTACTATTCTGGGTAGGCTTTACCTATCGGATAGGTCAGTATGGGTTAACAACCAGCCGAATTTACCTGCTCATCATTGCAGCATGGTTAACTTTGGCATTGATTTTAATGCAAACCAAGCGTTATAATAATTACCGTTTCATATTACTCTTTGGTGTAGTAGTTGTAGCCATTTTTACCTATATACCTGGTATCAGTGCCAATGATATTAGCATTTATTCTCAACGTGCTCAATTAATAGAGTTAGCCACAGAAAATGGAACATTTAATAACGAGGGTAAACTCATTGCATTAGAGAATAACGACGCACAAAAACAGTTTGAATCGAGTTTCGAATACCTTTCATCGAATAACGACACCACTTGGTTATTTGAAAATATCGGATATGCAACTTTAAAAGATATTACAAATAGTACCTCTTTAAAATCGACCTTAAACAAGCCAAGCGGCTATAAATATTTTGAAACAACAAAACAAACTATTAATACTAATGGCTATTCTAAAATTATATTAAGACCTAATGCTAACCGGAACGACAATCATAGCTCTTTTAATATTCAAGTACCCAATGAGAGTGCAATGTTAATTAATCAAGAAACATTAGACGAAATATATCATAAGACCACAGAACACAGCAACTCAAATCCAGATATTGAAGAATTACACTTTATTCAGAATGATACAATCATATATATAAAACGAATAGACTACAAAGAGGGAACAATAACAGATCTTGACATTGAGGCGTTATTGATTCCATAATAAAATTATAGAAATGCATTATTGTAAAACATTTTTCAATTATAACCGCCGACTAAGCGAAGTAGCAACCATTGGTAAATTACACCTTGGGGGTCACTACCCTATCCGTGTGCAGAGCATGGCAAACACCGATACCAACAATTTGGAAGAATCGGTATCCCAGGCAGAACGAATTATGTGTGCCGGTGGTGAGCTGGTACGCTTCACGACACAGGGAGTTCGCGAGGCAAAAAGCTTGGCGCAGATAGCTCAAACACTCCGAGCAAAAGGCTTACAAGTGCCATTGGTAGCCGATGTACACTTTAATCCGGCAGTGGCCGAAGAGGCCGCAGCACACATTGAGAAAGTACGCATTAACCCAGGAAACTTTGTAGCCGGACACGATGGCGACTATAGTGATCTGGAGTACCTGCAAGAGATAGAGAAGATAAGAGCGCGTTTGCAACCACTCATCCAGATTTGTAAAACAAACGGAACTGCACTACGCATAGGTGTAAACCATGGTTCTTTGGCACCACGTATCGTCAACAGATATGGCGACACCCCTGCCGGATTGGCAGCATCGTGCTTAGAGTTTGTACGCTTGTGCCATGAAAGCAACTTCCATAACATTGTATTATCTATCAAAGCCTCCAATACATTGGTAATGGTACAGGCTGTGCGCCTGCTTGTGGCACAGATGAATGAACAGGGATTACAATGCCCCTTGCATCTTGGAGTAACCGAAGCGGGCAATGGCGAGGAGGGACGTATTAAGTCGGCAGTGGGTATTGGAACACTCCTTGCCGATGGTATTGGCGACACCATACGTGTTTCACTAAGCGAAGAACCTGAAATGGAGATACCCGTAGGACGCCAATTGGTAGATTATATCTCACTACGTCAAAACCATGTACCAATTGAAGCCATAGCAGCTCCTCATTTTAACCCTTTCAACTACCACCGCCGCAACAGCCATACAGTAAAACAAATTGGAGGCATGCAACCACCAGTGGTTATTACAACTAGCAATGAAGAACTCTTCCCTACTCCCGATATCTATTGGGACTCGGAGAACGACAATCGCAACTATCAATTCTGCACACTTAGTTATAGCAAACTGAATGCTGCGGTATTAGAAGAGCTAGAAGCAAATCCAAATTACGTAATATTATTACAAAGCGAACATGTAAATCCTGTGGGCGAAATGAGAGCATTCTTCCATACGCTACTGCGACACAACATTACAAATGCTGTAATACTATGTAGAACATATAACGAAAATAACCTTGAAGCTTTACAACTTAAAGCTGCAGCCGACTTAGGCGCACTACTTCTTGACGGTTTTGGCGATGGTATTTTAATTACAAATAATAACACCAAAATCTCAGCACAAGATATCAATTCGACAGCATTTGCTATACTACAAGCCTCTCGGGTACGTATGAGCCGTACAGAATACATTGCTTGCCCAAGCTGTGGACGTACACTCTTCGACCTACAATCGACTCTCAATAGAGTAAAAGCAGAAACCAGCCATCTGAAAAATTTAAAAATAGCTGTAATGGGCTGCATTGTGAATGGACCTGGAGAAATGGCCGATGCCGACTATGGTTATGTTGGTGCCGGTAAGGGTAAAGTAAGCCTTTACAGAGGCATGGAGTGCATTGAAAAAAATATTCCTGAGGAACTTGCTGTGAGCAAACTATTGGAATTAATACATACCGATGGTAGAGATTCTTAATACTAACAAGCTAATTAAAGGCACCTTATAAGTGATTATTAGTTAATAAAACATTACTTTCGTTACTATTAAAATTTTGTATTATATATCATTTTGTAATCAAACTCAACCATTTAATTTACAAAGGCTTAAAAGCGAGAAATAGAATAATTTAATAATTACAAATAACTCTTGCTTTCAACTTGTAAATTCTATATCTTTGACACGTCATTTAAAGACAAGAATAGAAGTCGGCAATTGACGCTTAGAGATACAATTTTATACTATTAGAAAGATCTTATACTTTAATTATTTAAACCAAATGAAAACTGTACACAACTTTAACGCAGGACCATGTGTTTTGCCTAAACAAGCAATTGAATCGGCCATTAACGCCATTCGCGATTTTGACAATACTGGTATTGGTATCTTAGAAATTTCTCACCGTACTCCAGGTTGGGAACGTATCATGGCAGAAACCGAACAATTGTGGCGCGATTTATTGAACATTCCAGAAGAGTATGCTGTAATCTTCTTGGGTGGTGGTGCATCAACTCAATTCTTCGAAGTTCCAGCAAACTTATTAAAACATAAAGCTGCTTACCTTCAAACAGGTGTATGGGCAAAGAAAGCTGCTAAAGAGGCCAAATTCTATGGCGAAGTAGATATCGTTGCTTCTTCAGAAGATAAGACTTACTCTTATATTCCTAAAAATTATACTATCCCTACCGATGCTGATTATTTCCACATCACAACTAACAACACCATTTATGGTACTGAGATCCACACAGACATGGATTGCCCAGTAAAATTAGTTGCCGATATGTCTTCAGACATCATGAGCCGTCCTGTAGATGTAACAAAATACGCTATGATTTATGGTGGTGCTCAAAAGAATGTAGGCCCTGCAGGTGTTACTTTCGTTATTGTACGTAAAGATATCTTAGGTCAAATGGAGCGTCCGGTACAAACTATGGTAGATTACCGCACTCACATTGGCGACGAACCTCGTAACAACTCTATGTTCAACACTCCTCCAGTATTCCCTATCTTCGTAATGCACGAAACTTTGAAATGGGTGAAAGAACTTGGTGGTTTGGAAGCTATGTACAAAATCAATAAAGAGAAAGCAGAATTGCTTTATAACGAGATTGACCGCAACAGCATGTTCGTAGGTACAGCTGCTAAAGAAGACCGCTCTTTAATGAATGTTTGTTTCATAATGACCGAAGAACATAAAGATAAAGAAGCTGCTTTCATGGCATTTGCTAAAGAACGTGGTATGATTGGTATCAAAGGTCACCGCTCTGTTGGTGGTTTCCGTGCATCTATCTACAATGCATGTCCAGTAGAATCTGTGCAAGCTTTAGTAGATTGCATGAAAGAGTTCGAAGCAATGAACAAATAATTGAACCCTGATATAAAAAAATCCCCGACTCATTATGAGTCGGGGATTTTTTTATATTCTCACTTTACAAGATTCTTAATAAGAGAATCGGATATTATCAATCCATAGTGCATTGCCAGGAGCGCCATAGAATGCTGGATAAGATCCTGCCGAAAGCATTACAATAACATGAGTCGGTGTATCATCGGCTGTTCCCCAGCCAACTTCATTAATTATCACTACCTCTCCTTTGCTATTCTTAGCTTTGAAGACTCCTCCGTCGGGGAATAAACCTTGATACTTCTTAAAATCGCTACGTTTAGTTATGTCGCCATAATAAATTGGTAAGCGATAATCGTTATGCCAATTTGGTATTGTCTGAGGAAAACGCTGACGTGCTGTACCGATACGTTTAGCATAAATATTACCATCTTTATCTTCCCAACGCTTTTGAAGATACACATAAATATCTGGTTCGTCATGCCCCTCAATCTCCGAAGTTCCAAAACCAAGTGCTTTGATTACTTTACGTTCAGGATTCACCCGCGTTTTTATGTCGAATACCAACGCTTTAGGTTTCTTAGTAAAAGGTATTCCCATACTAATACTTCCGTATGGATCGTTAGCACTCTTTACAGGTTCAATTACTTCGCCAGTAAATAGTGTTCCTGCAATACACACTTCAATATCGAGCATTCCCAACACCTTCACTGTTTCAATACGGGTATCCATACGAGCACAGTAGCCATTACCTCTACGTTCCGGCTGAGTTGTATTGGCCCCTTTTGCAACTCCCATTACATTGGCATAGGCATTAGAGATACCCCAAATGGTTTTAGAAAAATCGTAAGCTTCATTCTTACGAATAGTATCTGTTGGACCCACCACATATAATGTTTTAGTTTTACCACCCAGAAGTCTCGACTCCTTAATATAGCGTACAGTCCAACTCTCAAGATCGCCATAAGGCAAAAGTTCTTCTCGTTCTTGTGCTTGAAGAGCATTCAAGGCAAAACAAGAACAGAGAAAAGTATATAAAATACGTTTCATATATTTTGATTAAACATTTCCAAATAAACTAACCAATATCCGTTAGGGTTATTCCCACCCATCGAATATCTCTTCGCCATAGAAGTTATTCTCTTCTTTACCATGCAAAGGGTGCCATACCTGTGCAAAAAATGGATTTGAACGTGCTATCTCGTCATAATTCCAAGGCGAAGGCAGACAATCTGGACACCAGTGTCCACCTAACAAGACAATAGTTGGCGAGGCCATGAACTTATGTCCAAATTGACACTCCCACTCCAAAGGAGTTGTGAAATCGCCAATGGTCATTGATTCAGAGAGGCACTTACCACCACGGAACTCTGCTGCTTTACGCATATCGTCAATATTCCACTCACTACGTGGTTTACTTTCATCGTATCCATGATCCAAATAAGTAACCTCTTCACTTGGATGTGAAAGGTCTTGCTTATCCCATCCTGGAATATTTTCGTAGGCCTCTATAGAACCATAGAAAGCGTTAATACGGTTCATATCACGGTTTTTAATCCACCATTGAGTGCCCCATTTCTTTTTATAAGCCATAGGCATCATGCCCCACTTAATAAATAGTGGTGGGCAAATCTTAGCCAAATGATAGTACCAAGCCACAGTTTTACCCATCTGTTCAAAGTACTCTTTCACAGGAATATTGGCTCTAAATTTCAAATGGTCTTCTAAGAGTTGCGAATCGGCATACCACTGTCCGTGGAAGTTGCGCAAGGTAAACCACTCCGGATTAAAGATCTTCTCTGGTCGAGGACAAGAGATAGCATCTAATAATAGACATTCAAATTCATAATTGGTAATACGGTACTCCGCACCACTACCAATATTATAAAAACGTTGCCAAAAGTCTTCAGGTAATTCAAAGTCACAGAAATTTGTCAATAGTCGAGCACTATCTTCAACTGTAGCCCATTCTAAGACTCCACGCAAAGGCACATGGAACATAATAGGGTCATAATTTTTCAAAATTGCCGGATAAAGAATCCCCGATTGGCGCAAAGACACCCAATGTTTAAGACCAGATTCTGCAAACACACGCTCTGCGTTAACCTTAGAGATGGCATAGTGATCGTACACGCTTATACAGATAGGGTCGCCAGTACGTCCCCAATGAATAGGCTCGTTACGGTCGCTTGTTTGCGCCACAGAACCAATGTAACACACCTTTACTGCATCTGGATTAGGTTGTGCTTTGATAGCACGTACCACATTTTCTGCCGCAACAACGTTTACACGTCGCGTAGATTTAGGGTAATAATCGGCTTTTGGAGAGACCATACCCCCCACATGAAGTACATAGTCTGCGCCATTTACACCGCGCAATACGTCTTCATAGTTCTCAAGATCGCCCCAGATAACCTCTACTTTGTCCTGATAAGGAGCTAATTTTGCTTTATTTGCTTTGCTTGGTCTTGCCAATACCGACACTTCAAATCGGTCTGGATATTTAAGCAGTTCATTCATTCCTGCCCAACCCATAACACCGGTAGCACCAGTTAAGAATACTTTCTTCTTCATGGATAACATTTTGATATTTGAAAATAAATAGGCCTTACATCTCTTATTGAGAGAAATAAAAAGAAGCTATAAATCACTATTTACTATAGGAATAAAAGAGGTGACTTATTCATAGATACAACAAAAACAGTCGTCCTATCAGAGTAATACCTTATTGTTCCAATATAGAGATATGCTGAGAACTCTAAACTAAAGTAATATATTACAATAACTTACAGACACACAAGCACTATCAATGTGAATTTATAGCCGAGCCTAAAAAGATAAGCTGCAAATATACACTTTTTCAAGTAAAAGAAATGAAGTTCATTATCTTTTGATAACATTATTAAATAAATTAATTCGACTAATAAAGATAATTATCAGAAATAGAAGCGCTACAGATTTAAAACAAGGCATCATCTATGCTCTATAACTTTGGTAATGGCATAAAAAAGATGTATTTTTGCAATTCATTTAATAACATAGAAAGAACTATCAAGTTCTACAATACTAATAACTATAAGATAAAAGCTATTGATATGAATTTTATTGAGGAATTACAATGGCGTGGAATGATTCACGACATGATGCCGGGCACTGAGGAGCAACTTGCTAAAGAGATGACAACTGCCTACTTAGGCATAGACCCTACCGCCGATTCACTACACATTGGACACCTTTGTGGCGTGATGATGCTTAGACACCTTCAACGTTGTGGCCACAAACCAATAGCTTTGATTGGTGGTGCTACAGGCATGATTGGCGACCCATCGGGTAAATCGGCCGAGCGAAACCTTTTAGATGAGCAGACTCTAAATCACAATGTGGCATGTATTAAAGCACAGCTTGAGAAGTTTCTTGACTTCCATAGCGATGTTGCGAATGCTGCAGAACTTGCCAACAACTACGATTGGATGAAGAACTTCTCATTCTTAGACTTTGCACGCGAAGTGGGAAAACGTATTACTGTAAATTACATGATGGCTAAAGACTCTGTAAAAAAACGCCTTAATGGCGAATACTCTCAAGGAATGAGTTTTACGGAGTTTACCTATCAACTTTTGCAAGGCTACGATTACGTCTATTTGAATGAACACAAAAACTGTAAACTTCAAATGGGTGGTAGCGACCAATGGGGTAATATCACTACCGGAACTGAACTCATACGCCGTATGAATGGCGGAGAAGCTTATGCGTTGGTATGCCCGTTAATCACTAAAGCCGACGGAGGAAAGTTTGGTAAAACAGAGAGTGGCAATATTTGGTTGGATCCGCGCTACACTT
>CAMTOX010000075.1 GCA_947074225.1 uncultured bacterium | reverse complement strand
ACCTAAGCGACTCTTTACGCTTAAAAGGCTACGATGTACTCTACACACTTGAAGAACTTAAACATGCTAAGGCGGCAAAACGTGGCGCCTTCTTAGCCACGATTGACCTACCTATAGCTGCCGAACGCGATGGCATACTCCCAATAGCTACTGAAATGGCCTTAGAACAACTCTCTAAAAATAGTGAGGGATTCTTTTTAATGATTGAAGGGTCGCAGATTGATTATCAGGGACACAATAATGAAACAGAGAACCTTTTAGCAGAGATGCGTGAATTTGATGGTGCCATAGAAGTTGCAGTAGAATTTGTTAAGAACAACCCTGGTACACTTTTGGTGATTACTGCCGACCATGAAACTGGTGGCATGGTCATACTAGATGGCGACTTTGAAGAAGGTACTGTGGAGGCCACATTCAATACAGACTACCACACACCTATTCCTGTACCTATTTTTGCTTTTGGCAATGGTGCTTTTCGCTTCACTGGTGTATATGAAAATAGCGACCTATTCAATAAGTTTAAAGAGCTTATGGGGCTATAAAGCTTCTACATAAACAATTTCAGAAGAGATAAACGTCGCCATAAAGTTACACATAGATAAAACAACAGAGAGCGTTCGGGCAATGGTTATAAGCCATACCGAACGCTCTCTCTGCATAGGTACATATGCGTATAGTGACATTGTTTGAACATCAATACAGAAATAGAGTGAAAACAAACGATGAAATGGGAGAAAATTCACTGTATATTTGATATTACGTTACCATTTCTCCTGATCTATTATGGTGAATCCTTTCTCTTTAAAATAACCTGCTAAATACTCCTGCTCTGTCTGTCCGGGTGTAGGAATCAATATAGCTTTCCGATGTATGGTATAGAGATCCATGAGGCTTGAATACCCTGAACGGCAAATAATAGTCTCACTATTCTGCATAATATCTTGCAGTTCGGGAGTATCCATATGGCTCATGAGTGTAATATTGCCTATATGAACCGGTGCCACCGGCGACTGTGGTTGTCCTCTTAGAATAAGTGTCTGTCTTTCGCTGCGGTTAAAATGATGAATAGCACGCTCCTCTAACATGCTGCGATGTGGCTCAGGACCTGAGATAAGAATCACGGTACTATAGGGCGAAGGAGTAGTGCTGGTGTAGTTAGGATCGAAACGAGATAAGACACCAATAAACTCACCATATTTAGGAAGAGGGTATTTGTGCGAGAGATCGCCTGAGAGGTTATCGGGACCGGAGAAGTCTGGAATCCAACAATGATTGAATTTATTGATAATGGTGCGGTGCATTCGCCAAACAGTACGCTCTAACCATTGCGTTTTTGGCGTCATCTTAATCATGAGTTGGTGAGTAATATAAACGGTTTCACACCGCTTATTCCAGAGACCAAAACGGTTATCGGAAACAACCACATCAATATTATGTGCTTTAACAAGTTTCTTAAGAGCCTTATGTTCTTTTAGAATAGCGCGTATAAAATAGGGTGTCTGTTTAATCATGGACCACACTTGTGAGTTCCCTTGTGCATATCGTACTCTTAAATCTTTTAGCTCTATAGACTCCAGCGTAGGAAATGTTGTTTGCAGAAAATCTAATGCCACTCCATCTGCGGCTAGGATCACCTCTTTATTGGCACTTATCAACGCTTTAATTACCGGCACACAACGTGTGGCATGTCCTAATCCCCAATTGAGTGGAGAAACAAGTACTCGCTTTCCTTGAATCTTTGCAATAGCTCCCGATAGTGTATCCATAACCTTTTTAGATAATAATTATTCTGTTACTAAGGTATCAAAGCCTAAAGCTTGTACCTGTAGAGCAATCTTTCTAAGTATATCGGGGGTGGCCTTTATAAGTCCCTTAGCCGGTGTTTCTCTGTCTAACGAGTAGAGCATAACCTGTTTGGGTTTAATGCGCTTAAGAGCCTCTAGCCATGCTTGTAGCTCCTTGTCGGAACTATTGTCGAATGGTACGCCATTAAAGGTGCCACTAAAGAAGAGTGTTTGGATAATAACATTGCCATTGAATCTAGACAACTGTTCAATAGTCTCTTCTACTGAGTAGTGTCCGGTGGGCTGATTAATTAGCTTTACCGTCTCTTCAACAGCGCTATCCAATTTAAGTATATTATTGTCTATGCGGTTTAGAGCAGCAAAGACAGTAGGTTTCATAATTAATGTAGCATTAGAGAGTACAGATACTTTAGCTTCAGGGAAGTAGTCGTCTCTAAGTCTTAATGTATCGTCAATAACTTGTTCAAACTCCGGATGCAAAGTTGGTTCACCGTTACCGGCAAATGTAATAACATCTAAATGTTCGTCATTACTTTTAAGTTCGCATAGTTTCTGCTCTAAGGCTTGTGCAACCTCTTTGGCTGTGGGCATGTGAGAATCTTTATTTGTAAAATTATATCCACACTCACAATAGATACAATCAAACGAGCATATCTTAGCCTGAGGAGGTAAAAGATTTACTCCTAAAGAGTTTCCTAAGCGTCGACTCTTGATGGGTCCAAAGATGGTACTTTCAAATAACATAATAGTAGATTTTAGGTTATGGGGAACATAAATCAAGCCAATTTGGTTTGAACAAGGTCACAAAGGTATCTAATTTTATTGTACATAAAAAAAAGCGAACTAAATAGTTCGCTTTTTAATATGAAGTTGTTGTAAATTACTTCTCAAATTTCTTAAAGATTGCCGAAGCGTTGTGTCCACCAAAACCAAATGTATTGGTAAGAGCGGCACGAATTTCGCGTTTTTGAGCTTTATTGAAAGTCAAGTTCAATTTATAATCAATGTTAGGATCTTCATCTCCTTCAGAGAAGTTAATGGTTGGAGGTACAATATCGTTTTGTACTGCAAGAATACAAACCAATGCTTCTAAAGCGCCTGCAGCTCCAAGAAGGTGTCCGGTCATAGACTTAGTAGAACTAATGTTCAAGTCGTATGCGTGTTCTCCAAATACTCCTTGAATGGCTTTCAACTCTGCAATATCTCCAAGAGGTGTTGAAGTACCATGAACATTGATATAATCAATCTCCTGAGGTTTCATACCAGCATCTTCAAGTGCATTGTTCATTACCAAAATAGCTCCGGCTCCTTCCGGGTGAGGTGCAGTAACATGATGTGCATCGGCACTAAGTCCTGTACCCACTAATTCGGCGTAGATTTTAGCACCACGAGCCACCGCATGTTCGTACTCTTCAAGAATTATTGAAACCCCACCTTCACCCATTACGAAACCATCTCGGCTATTGCTGAATGGACGTGATGCTGTTGTTGGTTCTTCATTTCTGGTGGAAAGTGCGCGCATAGAACTAAATCCTCCTACTCCTCCTTCAGAGATAGCAGCTTCGGCACCACCAGCAACAATAATGTTGGCTTTACCAAGTCGGATATAATTAAATGCATCGGCAAGTGCATTGGTCGATGAGGCACAAGCAGAAGTGGTAACGAAGTTAGGTCCGCGGAAACCGTAGAACATAGAGATGTAACCTACAGAGATATCCGAAATCATCTTAGGGATGAAGAAAGGATTGAATTTAGGGCCTAAAGTGTCTTTAACTTTGCTATAGTAGTGCATCTCCTCTTCGAAAGTACGGATACCACCAATACCTACACCGAAAATAACACCTATTTTGTCTTTGTTTTCTGTTTCAAGATCCATAGCCGAGTCCTCAATAGCTTGTTTAGCCGCCGCAATGGCATATTGGCAATACAAGTCCATTTTACGTGCCTCTTTAGGGTCCATATAATCCCCAGCATTGAAGCCTTTGACTTCACATGCAAATTGGGTCTTATATTTCGAAACATCAAAGTGTGTGATCGGTCCGGCACCGCTTACCCCATTAACAAGGCTGTCCCATAATTCTGGGACAGTATTGCCTATGGGAGTAATAGCACCAAGGCCGGTAACAACTACTCTTTTTAATTCCATAGTAAAAGCTAATAATTATTTTGTAGCTGCTTCAATGTGAGCGATAGCTTCACCTACAGTAGTGATTTTTTCAGCTTGATCTTCAGCAATTGAGATGTTGAATTCTTTTTCGAATTCCATGATTAACTCTACAGTATCCAATGAATCTGCACCAAGATCGTTTGTGAAGCTTGCGTTTTCAGTAACTTCTGCTGGATCAACACCTAGTTTTTCTACGATAATTTCTTTTACTTTGTTTGCTACTTCTGACATAACAGTAATTTTTTTGGGTTAATAATTATCTTTGTTTTTGGAGTTGCAAATTAAACCAATTTTTCTCACTCCAATTCTTTTTTCTTTCATTTTTTTACTCCTTACTGCACATACCCATATACATTGCGCAATATTGAAAATATTTTAAATCTTAATTTTTATGGCTATTCTTTTGACTCTCTGACTGTTGTTTTAAGTTGGTGAAATGAATTCAATTTAGTTATATCCTCTTAATAACTGTATTAGTTTAATAATTTACCGCCTCTAAAAACAGTTAAATCGGAAATAAATCCGATCTCTTAACGTTGAAAAAAGTCGATTTTCGAATCAAAATTGAATTTTGAACCCATTTTTAAGATTTAGCAAATGATTCTTCGTCTTTCAATTTGGATGAAAAATTACTCAGTTTCTAAAAAGTGAGCAATAATGTTTTTAACTATCAATCAAAATATTGCAGCGAAAAATTACAAATAGTGTGCAAAACTAATTGACCCTATTTTGTCGTTTTCAGACCTTGTATAACTCAATAATAGACCTATATATATAGGATGTAGAGTAACAGAAAGTGAAGTGCAAATATATTTAAAAAACATTTCTCACTTTTAATCCGTTTTTGACTCTATTTCCATAACCTTATGTTAGTATAAATTGTATTTAGTTATTCCATTATAAATAGTTTAATCTATTTTCTGTATTTCTACACCTTATTATAAGTATGATTTTAATGTAGTACAATTCAAGTTCTGTATGCAGTGAAAATATAAGTCGAAATCGGTATTAAAAAGTCAAATCCTGAGATAAAGTTTATAGTCCAGCGTAATTCATCATCTAAGATATGGTTAAAACAATGGTTTTTATATCCCTATTCTTTATATTTAAGATGAAAATAGGTAAAGAGGTTACAAATAGGGATGAAAAAGGGATGAAAGAGGGACCAAAGTCGGGTACTAGGCCCCAATTTGGTCCCTCTTTGAATATAGAAAGGAGGCTATCTGGTAAGAGTAAGATAGAGGCTTTTTAGAACGCATTTAAAATGTAAGCTAAAATAAAAACTCTTTTTTGTATCTTTGAGGCATCTTTTGTAGCATTCTTTGTTGGGATTCTTCTGGAAGAGAAAGAGGTGTCAAACAATAGCATTAATAATCAATGCATTATAAATGTTTTTATTAATGTAAAACAGAGTACCCAAAGAGAGAGCTACCCTAAATAGTAAAACATTATAATAGATAAAATTCATGGCACTTATTAAAAAGTTATTGGGCTTTACACCCGAAATTGGAGAAGGTACTTATTTGGCAGAGAATGCCACTATTATTGGCGACACAGTGATAGGTCAAGGTTGTAGCATTTGGTTTAATGCTGTACTTCGTGGTGACGTAAATTCTATTCGTATTGGTAACCATGTAAACATACAAGATGGTGCGGTATTACATACCCTTTACGAGAAGTCACAAATTCATATTGGCGACTATGTCTCGGTAGGTCATAATGCAGTTATTCATGGCGCCACCATTAAAGATTATGCATTAATAGGAATGGGTGCTACGGTGCTGGACAATGTTGTTGTGGGCGAAGGAGCCATTATTGCTGCCAATGCATTGGTATTAAGCGGTACGATTGTTGAACCAAATTCTATTTGGGCAGGTGTTCCGGCAAAATTTGTAAAGAAGGTAGCACCCGAACAATCTAAAGAGATAAATGAGAAGATAGCTCATAACTATGCCACTTATGCAAGTTGGTATATGAGCGACGATGAGAACCTAAGACGTTAACTTTAGATTTGTTTAGGCACCCAAATACTTAAAAAGAGAACATTAATTAATAATAGATTCGGTAAATAGCAGCCTATAGTTCCAGGAGCCCAACTCTATTAATGATTGCATTTACCCTTTAAAAAAGAAAAGATTATGATTAGACACGTAGTATGTTTTAAACTAACCGATAATTCACAAGCCAATTGCGTTCACGCTCGCGACGTGCTTATTTCCATGCGCGGTAAAGTACCTATGGCGCTTCGTATAGAGGCCTATATTGACGAGTTGCATACGCCACGTTCGTACGATATTATATTAGAGGTGTGGCTTGATAGTTACGAGGCTCTTGATGCCTATCAGAACGACCCTTATCACTGTAATATAGTAAAGAAACACATGCATTCTGTTGCCGCAGCAAGCATAGCCTTAGATTTCTCTGTAAACGGGTTAGATTAAATTGACGATGAAGAAATTAGTACTACTTATGCTTCCAATATTTCTATTTGCCGGATGCGGTAAAAGTAACGGGAGCGATAAGAAGGGATCTACTGTTGTGACAGCAAATCAGGTTCAAAAAAGTTATATTCCTTTAGGCGAAGTAAATAGCGACTCTGCCTATCAATTTGTAGCCGATCAAGTAGCCTTTGGTCCGCGAGTTCCGGGCAGCGAGGCACACAGACTGTGTGGCGACTATTTAGTTGAGAAACTCACTCAGTATGGCGCTACAGTTGAGGAACAGATTGGCGAAGCACGCTTATATAATGGCAGACCCATGGCCATACGTAATATCATTGGTCGGTATAACCCAGAGGCAAAGCGTCGGATATTACTTAGTGCGCATTGGGACACACGTCCTTTTGCCGATCGTGAAAGCGATAGCAGCCATTGGAATACACCTATTGATGGTGCCAATGACGGCGCTAGTGGCGTTGGGGTACTTATAGAGTTGGCACGTCTACTGCAAAATGCAGATCTCCCGATAGGTGTGGATATTGTATTCTTTGATTTAGAAGATTGGGGCACACCAGAATTTCATGTCGGACCGTCCTCAGAGCATAGCTATTGCCTAGGCTCTCAATATTGGGCAGAAGAGATTAAAAACAGAGCCAACAAACCCGAAGCAGGAATATTACTGGATATGGTAGGCGCTCCTGGAGCAAAGTTCTTCCAAGAACAGGTATCAAGTTATTACGCTCCGCAATTGGTGAAAGCCATATGGCAAGAGGCAGCAAACCTTGGCTTTAGTAGCTATTTCATTCCTACCCGTGGAGGAGCTATTACCGACGACCATCTTTATGTGAACCAAATAGCCGGTATTCCGTGTATAGACATTATACAATACGACCCAAATAGTGAGACCGGCTTTGGCGAATATTGGCACACTCGTAACGACAATATGAAACAGATTGACCGCACCACACTTTATGTGGTAGGGGCAACAGTGGCCAGATTTCTGAATCAATATCAATAAGAATATAAGGTTTGCAGGGATAACACTGCAAACCTTATTCTTTTCATATAGAAAGCAAAAGCGCTATTGCTCACCCCATACATATACCATTTGTTCTTCATAGAAATAGAAATAATCAATCTTTTATTCTCTCAATTTATAGCACGACATGAAGATGAAACGTGAACATGAAATACTCAAAGCGTATTATAAAACTGGTGTAGTAGAGGTAGGCTGCGATGAAGCAGGTCGTGGTTGCTTAGCCGGGCCGGTCTTTGCCGCAGCAGTAATATTACCTACCTCTTTTGATTGTGAACTGCTAAACGACAGTAAACAACTCACCGACAAGCAACGCAATTTACTGAGACCTTATATTGAGGAACATGCCATAGCATGGGCAGTGGCACAAGTATCGGCCAAAGAGATTGATAAAATCAACATTTTAAATGCTTCTATACTAGCTATGCCTAGAGCATTAGATGCTATTGAACACTCTTTTTAGAATATTATAGTATACGGTAACCGCTTTTAAGCCTACAAGC
>CAMTOX010000074.1 GCA_947074225.1 uncultured bacterium | reverse complement strand
GCCGCCGTGCCATTGTAAACGAAGAGGCCGGAACAACACGTGACCGTCAGTATGGATTGAGTGAGTGGAATGGTCGTGATTTCTCGGTAGTAGATACCGGTGGATGGGTAGTAAATTCGGAAGATATCTTTGAAGAAGAGATTAACCGACAGGTGGCTATTGCTATCGAAGAGGCCGATGTTATTATGTTTGTGGTAGATGTCTTGAGCGGTATTACCGATTTGGATATGTATGTGGCACAGATTCTTCGCAGAAGTAAAAAGCCTGTGATGTTAGTGGCCAATAAAGTAGATACCTTCGATCTTCAATATCAAGCCGCAGAATTCTATGGCTTAGGTTTAGGAGACCCGGTGATTCTTTCGGCAGTAAATGGCTTAGGTAGCGGAGACCTTTTGGACGAACTGCTTACCTACTTCAACCCAGATGTACAAGAAGATATTAAAGAGTTACCACGTTTTGCAGTGGTAGGACGTCCAAATGCCGGAAAATCTTCCTTAGTAAATGCCTTTATTGGTGAGGAGAGACATATCGTAACAGATATTGCAGGGACAACACGCGACTCTATCTATACCGAATATAACAAGTTTGGACATAACTTCTACCTTGTTGATACCGCAGGTATCCGTAAAAAAGCAAAGGTAAACGAAGATATTGAATACTACTCGGTGATACGCGCTATACGCGCTATTGAAAATTCCGATGTGTGTATCTTAATGATTGATGCCACACGTGGCATAGAGAGCCAAGACTTAAATATCTTCTCACTGATACAGAAGAATAAAAAAGGTTTGGTGGTATGTGTAAACAAGTGGGACCTAGTTGAAAATAAAGAGGCTAAAGATATTAAGACTATTGAGAATCAGATACGTGAACGTTTGGCTCCATTTACCGATTTCCCAATTATTTTCACCTCGACTATAACTAAACAACGTATATTTAAGGTGATAGAATTGGCAATGGAAGTGTATGAGAATAAGACTCGTAAAGTCACTACAGCCCGTTTGAATGAGTTCTTCTTGCCATTGATTGAGAACTATCCACCACCTGCATATAAGGGTAAGTATATTAAGATTAAGTATGTGGCTCAGTTGCCAGAGACTCAAGTGCCAACTTTTGTATTCTTTGCCAACTTACCTCAATACATTAAAGCTCCTTATTTGCGTTTCCTTGAAAATAAGTTGCGCGAGCGTTGGGACTTCCACGGAACACCAGTGCTTATGTTTGCACGTCAGAAATAGTATCTCTAAAATTTTTGAGATTAAATACCTACTACCGCTTACAAAAGCGTAGTAGGTATTTTTGTTATTGGTTGTTAAGACAGATAATTTTTTGTAAGTTTGCATTGTCATTGATTCTTTATGTAGACCATGAAAAGTTCATCTGCCGCAATAAATATTG
Source organism: uncultured bacterium (assembly GCA_947074225.1). Classification (GTDB taxonomy): domain Bacteria; phylum Bacteroidota; class Bacteroidia; order Bacteroidales; family Paludibacteraceae; genus CAMTOX01. The sequence continues at coordinate 6,654 of CAMTOX010000074.1, read as the reverse complement.
AGATCATAGCCACTACTTTACAAGATGTTATAGCTATAAACCATTCCAAAGCCAGTGCAATAGAGCTTTGTGCCGGTATGTCTTTAGATGGTATTACACCATCTTTGGCATTGGTGAAAGAGGCAGTAGCTGCAAGTGCTCTACCCATACGGGTTATGGTGCGCCCACGTGGGGGCAATTTCTGCTATTCGGAAGAGGAGTTTAGGCAGATTCTGGAGACCATAGAAGCACTGAAGGTGCTTGGTGTGCAGGGAATAGTGATAGGAATGGTGAATAGAGAGGCTGTAGACGAGCGTATGAAGCAGGTAATGGCTTGTGCTAAACCCATGAAGGTGACCTTTCATAGAGCTTTTGAACAGATAGCCGATAAAGTTGAAGCCTATAACTTTTTGGCAGCAATAGGTGTAGACTCTATCTTAGCAACAGCAATTCCTGAGGTGCTAACTCTACCGCAAAAACCAATAAAGATACGCTTGGGAGGCGGCCTAACCGCAGCAACAATTCAAAAACTGCGACCTTTAGGTTATACTAACTACCACTTTGGTAGAGCAGTACGTAGTGAACAGAGCTACGAAAGCCCCATTAGCGTGGCACAAATTAATAATCTTATATAGACTCATAATATCTGTAATATCATGAAACACCCTCTACAACGTTTAACAATACTCTTACTTCTTCTAGCGGCTTTTACATCTAACGACCTTATGGCTCAACCTCGTTTCTTAGATCCTACGGTGAGTGAACGTGAACAGCAGTTACGAAAGTTGGCAATGCCCTATCTGTTGAACTATATGCCTGCCAAAGATAAAGGTAAGGTAACCGATAGTTATTTGCGCAGAAATGTAGATCTTGCCATACGTGCTTTTGTAGATGCTCCATGGGAGACTAGTGATATTCCCGATTCTATTTTCTTAAACAATATTCTTCCCTACTCTTCTATTGGAGAGGATGCCGACCATTGGCGCCCGCTTTTCTATGAAGATTTTACCCCTTTGGTACAAAACTGTACCTCTATGACTCAAGCTGCCGAACTCTTAAACCGCGAAATATGGACACTTATCGGGGTAACCTATAGCCCTAGGCGCGATAAGCCAGACCAATCTCCTTTCCATTCTATGCGTATTGGAATGGCATCGTGTACCGGACTCTCTATTATTCTTATTGATGCTTGTAGGGCTGTAGGTATTCCTGCACGCTTTGCCGGCTGCAACTGGACGCATAAACCTGGCAACCACTCATGGGTAGAGATATGGGATAACGGCACATGGCACCACCTGGGAGCTGAAGATGCACCATTGGTAGATCAGGCTTGGTTTAATGCCGATGTGATTTTTGCCGATGCCAATGATCCTAAATATGCCATTTATGCTACCAGCTGGAAACCTACAGGTACCACCTTCTACGGCACATGGTGTGAAAACCCTATAACATCTGTTCCGGCTTATAACGTTACAGAACGCTATTTAACTTTGAAAGGGAGTGAACGTATTCCGAGACTCTCCATAAATCTTACCAATGCTAACCAAGAACGTATAGTACGCTCGGTATATGCTGTAGATGTGAAAACAGGTGAAGTGATAGCACGAGGTAAAACACACGACAATAAGTTCGATACAAATAATCACTTTAACTTCTCTATGCCCAATGGAACAGAGGTTCAGATTTTTATTGATGAAGAACAGCCTAAATTAATTTACAGCTATACTTTTGGAAACTCAGACGAGGTGTTGCAACTACAAGAGAAGTAGGGTAATGACCTCTTATAATATTATTCTTTTATTCTAATAAAGTATGATTACGTTTATCTCCTCCTTAATACTTTTGGTATTAGGTTATCTGCTTTATGGACGTTTTGTAGAACGTGTCTTTGGTGCGAACCCTAAACGTCCTACCCCTGCCGAGGTAAACCCCGACGGAGTAGACTATGTTGCCATGCCTTGGTGGCGCATCTTCTTAATTCAGTTCTTAAATATTGCCGGACTAGGTCCTATCTTTGGTGCTATAATGGGTGTAATGTTTGGACCAGCAGCCTTCCTGTGGATAGTATTCGGATCTATCTTTGGTGGAGCAGTGCATGACTATTTGTCGGGAATGTTGTCCGTTAGGCGCAATGGAGCAAGCCTTCCAGAGATTGTTGGAGCAGAGTTGGGCAATGGAGTGAAGCAGTTTATGAGAGGCTTCACACTCATCTTGATGGTACTTGTTGGGGCTGTCTTTGTGAGCGGACCGGCAGGACTGCTCAATGGTATGTTCGGAACAGTATCTATGACCTGGTGGCTCATTATCATCTTTGCATACTATATGTTGGCAACCTTACTGCCTATCGATAAGTTAATTGGACGTATCTATCCCATCTTTGGGGCGGCATTGCTCTTCATGGCAGTGGGCATATTGGTGGCACTCTTTATAAATAATGCACCTATACCTGAACTAACCGACGGTCTTTACTCTCATCATCCTAAGGAATATCCTATCTTTCCTATGATGTTTGTAAGTATTGCGTGTGGTGCCATCTCTGGTTTTCATGCTACACAGAGTCCCATGATGGCACGTTGCTTAACCAACGAGAAGTACGGACGTCCATGCTTCTATGGTGCCATGATAGCCGAAGGAGCAGTAGCCCTAATATGGGCTGCGGCGGCATCATCATTCTTTGGCTCTTTTGAAGGCCTGTCGGCCTATATAGGCTCGCTGCCTAAGAATGCCAATAGCGCTGCCGAAGTGGTGAATCTTATCTCTAACACTTGGCTTGGCACATTGGGTGGTTTCTTGGCCATATTAGGTGTGGTAGCAGCACCTATCACCTCGGGCGATACCGCACTACGGTCGGCACGACTCATAGCAGCCGATTTCCTAAAGATTGACCAACAGAAGATTCTGAAAAGAGTTCTTGTTTCGCTGCCACTATTTGCGCTCTGCTTCTTAATTCTACAGATGGATTTTGATATCTTGTGGCGTTATTTTGCTTGGAGTAACCAAACATTGTCGGTGTTTACCCTCTGGGCACTTACCGTCTATTTAGCACGTAACCACCGTCTTTACTGGATAACACTCATTCCGGCACTCTTCATGACCGCAGTGTGTGTATGTTATATTCTCACAGCACCTGAGGGCTTACATTTGCCAATGGTATATGGATACTCCATTGCGGCATTGGTATGTATAATCTTTACAGCTCTCTTTGCTCGTTTTCTTTATGGTCAACACAAGATGAGGGCCATAGCACAATAATTGCTCCGAAAGGGGTAGGATGCTCCAATATGGGGTGTTCTACGCTTCAGAAATAGAAATAAGTTTTTTAATGTTGATTTTACCGATATGATGAATTCCGTTTACGATTTAGCTGAAGAGTTTGTACAACTCACTGGGTGTTCTGTCTTCTTAACCGGTAAGGCCGGAACCGGTAAGACCACCTTTTTGCGTCGTATGCGGGCCGAAACCCATAAGCAGATGGCTGTGGTGGCACCAACAGGTGTCGCGGCCATTAATGCCGGGGGAGTGACTATACACTCCTTCTTCCAACTCCCCTTTACGCCATATGTACCGACCGAGGAGGGAAGGCGTAACCTTATAGATAAACAGAAGGTTACCACCATGCGGCGTAAGATTTTTCAAGAACTTGAGCTTCTTGTTATCGACGAAATAAGTATGGTTCGTGCCGACGTGCTCGATGCCATAGATGCTGTTCTGCGTCACTACCGATATAGACGCACAGAACCTTTCGGAGGTGTGCAAGTAATTTTCATTGGCGATATGTATCAACTCTCGCCAGTAGTACCCGGCGAGGAGTGGCATCTCCTGCACAGCTACTACCAAACTCCGTACTTCTTCCATAGTAAGGTGTTGGAACAGCACAAACCAATCTATATTGAGTTAGACCATATTTTCCGACAAACGAACCTACAATTTATCCAACTTCTTAATGAGGTGCGTAACGATGCACTCTCGCCTGAGATGTACCAGCTACTACAGTCGCGCTATTTGCCGGGCTTTCGTCCCGACGAATCCGATGGGTATATCACATTGACAACACACAATCAGAAGGCCGATCTTATTAACCAAGAAGAGATGATTAAGATAGAGGCAAAAACCTTTACTTATAGTGCTCAGGTTAAAGGTGAGTTTAATGAAAAGAACTACCCTAACGATGCGCACCTATGTTTAAAGGTAGGAGCTAAAGTGATGTTCATTGCTAACGATGTAGGGGCCGAACGTCGCTACTACAACGGTAAACTTGGTGTGATTTCTCACTTAGACGAGGAGGAGATTTTAGTAATTTGCGATGGAGAGACAGAACCTATTCCGGTAACACGCGAAACATGGTCTAATGTACGTTATAGCGTTAATAAAGAGACAAATCATATTGAGGAAGAGGAACTTGGTGCCTATACGCAGTATCCTTTGCGTTTAGCTTGGGCCATAACCATTCACAAGAGTCAGGGATTAACTTTTGATAGGGTAGTCATTGATGCCGGTTCGGCATTTGCCTCGGGGCAGGTTTATGTGGCATTAAGTCGCTGCCGCTCTTTAGATGGTATTGTCCTTACCACCTCTATTCAAGAGCGCAGCTTAGCGGTCGATCCTAATATATTAGCGTTTTCGGCGGCAAAACCACCGGTTTCGGAGCTACAGAAACAGGTCGATTTCTATAAGCAGCAGTATAGTAAACTCGTTATAAGTCGCGTCTTCAATATGGAGAGTTTAGATGGATTAATGGATGCTTTTGTGAACTATTTCCTACCTTTTGCTCCCGATTTTGGACCACAAGCCACCGACTATTGGAATAGTTTATTCAGCACCATGCATTCCATTCAGCAGGTCTCTGTACGTTTTCAAACACAACTAGAGCAGCTATTCGCCTCGGCCGATGTTGCTCAGTTGCAGCAGCGTATTGCTGCGGCGAGCGACTACTTCTCTGAACAACTTCACGAATTATTAATACTCTTGGAGGGATCGCCAGTTGTAACCGATAGTAGAACAGAAGCAACAGACTACAGAGAGCGAATCACCAATATCTATGAACAGGCTTCGGAGAAACGTTACTTAGTTCTCAATATTCGTAACGACATCTCTATACAGCACTATTTTCAATGTAAGGCCGATTTTAAGGTGCCACGACTAAGTATAAAATGTTATGCTGCAGAGACCAAACAACGCCCACCGGTAAAGACCAATCATGTGCGATTATACCAAGCATTGGCAGTATTGCGCAATCAAATATGTGAGCAATATAATATGCCGGTATATATGGTGGCTTCAACAGCTACATTAGTAGAGATTAGTAACCGATTGCCACAAAATGCAAAAGACCTAGCACGTATTAAAGGATTTGGAAAGGTGAAAGTGCAACGCTTTGGCGATGCCTTTATAGATGCTGTGCTTGACTATTGCCGCGAAGAGAATGTTGAGTCGCCAATGCAGACGGAAGCAGAATTTATTGAGGAGGAAACAGTGGAGAAGGCACCTAAATTATCTACTTTGCAAATAACATTAGAGTTTGCTAAACAAGGAATGTCTATTCCTGAAATAGCTCAAGAGAGAGGAGTGAAAGCAGAAACAATAGAAAAACATATTGAACATTGGATTGGATTAGGAATGCTCCCTTTAGAACGTTTCGTGAATTTTGACTATGTTAGACCCGTTATGCAAGCCTTGCGTGAGGGAAAAACGATAACAGAAATATATGCCGAAATTGATGGAGTGCTCACTTTCGGGCAGTTACGAATGGTACGTACAGCACTACAGCTAGATGAGGCATAGAACTAATTAAAAGTATTTAGTGTTAGTGGTTTAAAGATAAATAAACACATGATGGTGCTAATAATTGCTTGTTGATAACTTTTGTAAAACACTGAATAGTTGTATTTTATATTATATAACAGGTTCTTTAATAATGATTCTACATTATCTGTTTGATTATGATGCTATAGTTCCACAGTGTTTTTAAATAGATTGTGTAGATTTACTTTTTGCTTTGCTGAAGTCGCACTATAGGGTGTCATTATTTAAACAGAAGCTATTTATGCAACTACTATTAATTTGCCTTATAGATTCAATGGTTTGTTGAAGAGTAATGCACTCATACTTTTTTCTATTTATTGCTCCATACTATATGAATGGTTATAAAACCAAATTGCCAACTCAAATTATGAATATTATGAAAACGAAACTCTTTCTTTTTTTGCTCCTCTTGCCATTATCTCTTTCTGCTTAAGGTTATGAAGAGCTATTTATCAAAGCCTTTCAAACAAACGATACTTTATCTATGAAAAAGGTAATAAATTTGTGGCAGCAAGCCCAATCTAACGACCCGGAACTTTATACCGCAAAGTTTAATTATTATGTCTATTTGGCCCAGAATCGTTCTATTGAAATTTCATACGATGAACCTGAAGGAGAATATACACCCTATTTTGATTCTATTAATAACCTTCAAGCCTATTTACTTTAGAGTATCTCTTTTTACCCCTTAAAGTTAGAACCCGGCATCACTATTATAGATAGTGCATTAGCTCTCTATCCTAACCGGTTAGATCTCTATTTTGGTAAGATCTATGTTTTTGGAGGGTCTAAGCAGTATGAACGTCAGTTCTATTCAGCCTTACAGATGCTAGCGCAGAATAAGAAGAACCCTTCAGATTGGCGTTGGTATGA
>CAMTOX010000073.1 GCA_947074225.1 uncultured bacterium | reverse complement strand
TAATCTATTATTAACTACAAAAAAAAGAAAAAATGAAAAAATTATTTGCGATTGTAACAATCTTAGCTTTTCTCGTTTTCGGGATGACTATGAACGTTGTAGCTCAAGAAACAACTTCCGCCCCAGATTCTGCTCAAGTAGAAGAGGTTGTTCCAGTTGAAGAAGCTGTTGTAATCATGCCTGAAGAAGTAATCACAGAAGAGGTGGGTATGCACAAAGCATTAAAGACAAAATTTATTGAAGGTGGTGCCGGCTTTATGTCATTAGTACTTTTCTGTTTAATTTTTGGTTTAGCTCTTTGTATCGAACGTATTATTTACTTAAACCTATCGGCTGTTAATACTAAAAAGTTATTGGCAAACATTGACGAAGCATGGAGTAACGGTGGTGTTGAAGCAGCAATGCAAGTGTGTCGTGATACTCGTGGTCCAGTAGCTTCCATTTTCTATCAAGGTTTATCTCGTTATAACGAAGGTGTAGAAGTTGTAGAGAAGTCAGTAGCTTCTTACGGTTCAGTACAATTAGGTTTATTTGAGAAAAACTTGTCTTGGATTTCATTGTTCATCGCTTTGGCTCCTATGTTAGGTTTCATGGGTACTGTAATTGGTATGATTGAAGCTTTCGATAAAATTCAACAAGCAGGTGATATCTCTGCAACAGTAGTAGCAGGTGGTATTAAAGTAGCGCTTTTGACTACTGTAACTGGTTTGATAGTTGCAATTATTCTTCAAATTTTCTACAACTATATCTTGTCATTGATTGACGGTTTAGTAAACGAGATGGAAGATTCTTCAATCACTTTGTTGGATATTGTTATTAAGCACACTCCTAAAAACTAATTAATTATGTCATTTGTAAATAAAATAAACAAAATATCTCTATGGGCGTTACTAGCAGTCTCGGCAGTGATATTGGTGTTGTTTTTTACTATGGGCTCAGTAGATATTGAGATTAATAACTCTCTCTACGAAGAACCAAAGTTCACCAATGGATTGTTGGATTGGGTATACATCCTTTTGGGATTAACAATCTGCTTGACACTTTTGTTGTCACTGTATAAGTTTGTAAAATCATTTATCGCAAATCCAAAGAAAGGATTAATTACCTTAGGCATATTAGTAGTTTTTGCTGGTGTGTTTGTAATTTCTTGGTTTATTGGCGATGCTACCAAATTAAACATCATAGGTTATGAAGGTTCAGATAACTTTGGTTTCTGGGCTCAATATTCCGACATGGTGATTTACACTGCTTATATAATGGGTGGCACCACTTTGCTTGCTTTATTAGGAACAAGCATCTATTCAAAGTTAAATTAATTTAGTCGTTTGATTTGTTCAAACAAATAAATACATAAAATGGGAAAAAGGACAGTTCAAGAGATTAACGCAAGTTCAATGGCCGATATCGCCTTTTTGCTCCTTATTTTCTTCTTAGTAACTACAACCATGTCGGTTGATAAAGGTTTGTCAAGACGTTTGCCAGATCCTTTACCACCGGATTTTGAAGCTCAAGATACCGAAATTAACGAAAGAAATATCTTCGTAGTTTTGATAAATAGCAATAATCAGTTGTTGGTTAATAGAGAATTTATTGACGTGCATGATTTGCGCGAAAAAGCAAAGGAGTTTATATTGAACGAAGGCGATTTGTCTAACTTACCAGAGTTGTTACCAATAGAGGTTACAATAGATGGTAAAATAGAGACAATATTAACGACTAAAAACCACGTTATATCATTACAAAATGACCGTGGAACTCAGTATCAGAAATATATAGAGGTTCAAAATGAATTGGTAGCGGCCTATAACGAATTGCGTGAAATGGAAGCTAAAAAACGTTTTGGTGTTCCATATAGTGAGTTATCAGTAGAACGTCAGAAGTCTATTCAGGATATATTTCCTCAAAAGATTTCCGAGGCGGAACCTAAAAATTATGGAGGGAAAAAGTAATGGCAAAAATTAGAAAGGAGGGTAAGAAAGGTGTACCTGCAGTAAGTACTGCGTCGCTACCCGATATTATCTTTATGTTGTTATTTTTCTTCATGGTTTCAACTTCAATGATGGAAGTACCTTTTAAGGTTTCTATTAGTGTTCCTGAAGCTACTGAGTTACAATCTTTAGATAAGAAATCTTTAGTTCGTTATGTTTATGTTGGTACCCCTTTAAACGAGTATCAAAAACAATATGGACGTGAAACACGTATTCAGTTGGACGATCAGTTTGCTGATGTAGAACAACTTGAAGAGTATATTGTTCGTGAACGTGAAGCGATGCGCGAAGATGAGAAACCGTTATTAACCATCTCTATTAAAGCCGATAAGGATACTAAGATGGGTATAGTAACAGATATTAAACAAGCCTTGAGACGTGCTTATGCATTGAAAATTAACTATGCTGCCTCTCAACGTGTAAATGCTTATTAATAGCACTTGTTATATTTCATAAAAAGGCCTCTACATTTGTAGAGGCCTTTTTTGCGCTCTTTTATTCTTACAGATAGTTTTTGTTCTTACCGCTTTTTTGTTGTAATGGCTTGTTTACACTTCTATTTCTAACTACATTACGAAGTTATGTAGTCTTATTTTTCAATGATATATTTGTGTTTTATATATAAAAATGCGGCATATTTTTTATTATCTTTGCGCAATTATATTATAACCTATGATTGTAAAGGCTTTTAACCAAATCGGGCGCTATTCTCTTTTAATGCGTCGTACGTTTACGCGTCCAGACAATTGGCGTCAATTTTTTAAACAGTTACCAAAAGAGATGGTTAAGTTAGGAACTAACTCTATTGGTATTGTTGTGATTATTTCCATCTTTACCGGTGTAATCATGACAGTTCAGACTATACAGAATACTGAGAATCCATTACTGCCTCGTTATAGTACAGGTTTAGTATTGCGCGATACTTTCTTATTGGAGTTTGCTTCTACTATTATGTGTTTACTTTTAGCAGGTAAAGTAGGCTCTTTTATAGCTTCAGAGATTGGAAGTATGCGTGTATCTGAACAGATAGATGCTATGGAGATTATGGGGGTTAACTCAGCAAATTATTTAATCTTACCCAAGATAGTAGCTTTAGTATTCTTTATGCCCATCTTAGTGACCTTTAGTATTGCTTGTGGTTTAATAGGTGGTGCCGGAGTCTCTTATTTTACCGATTTAATAACCGTTTCCGATTTCTTATATGGAATTCAATATGCCTATATACCTTTTTATTTGTGGTATTCAATTATAAAATCGCTCTTTTTTGGTTTTATAATAGCTTCGGTTTCTTCTTTCTATGGCTATTACGCTTATGGTGGTGCTTTAGATGTGGGTCAGGCCAGTACTCATGCAGTTGTAAATAGCTGTGTGTTATTACTTTTGTCGAATATTCTTCTTACTGATATAATGTTGTTATGATACGTGTAGAAAATTTATATAAATCTTTTGATGGTAAAACCGTATTGAGCGATGTATCGGCCGATTTCTATTCTGGCAAAGTAAATCAAATTATAGGTCAGAGTGGTTCAGGTAAAACGGTTTTGATGAAGAGTATTATTGGTTTGTTTCAAGTAGATTCCGGAAGCATTTTATACGATGGTAGAAACCTGACCGATATGAAGATGCGCGATATTAAGTTATTACGTCGCGAGGTGGGAATGTTGTTTCAAGGTTCGGCTCTATTTGACTCTTTGACAGTGTTGCAGAATGTGATGTTTCCATTAGAGATGTTCTCTACTATGACCAAAAAAGAGATGGAGGAACGTGCAAAGTTTTGTTTGTCGCGTGTGAATATTCAACCTGTGACTTATAATTTAATGCCCTCTGAAATTAGTGGAGGTATGCAGAAGCGTGTTGCTATAGCCCGTGCTATAACTTTAAACCCTCGTTATCTGTTTTGCGATGAACCTAACTCAGGGTTAGATCCGGTAACTTCATTAGTAATTGATAAGTTGATTGAGGAGATTACAGAAGAGTACGACATAACCACCATTGTAAATACGCATGATATGAACTCTATTATGGAGACTGGAGCTCATATTATTTTAATAGAAAAAGGTGTGAAGGCTTGGGACGGTTCTAAAGATGATATTTTTACTTCCGACAATGTGTCGTTGAATAATTTTGTCTTCGCATCCGACTTATTTAAATTAGTTAAAGATTCTGTGAACTGTAAGAGGTAATTTATGGAATAAATTTTGTATCTTGTGCACTCTTTTAAAATAACCAATTTTGTTCTTGAACCAATTAAATCTATAAACGTTATGACAGAAAAGACTCGCTATACAGATGTTGAACTTGAGGAATTTAGAGTTCTAATAGTTGCAAAACTTGAGAAAGCTCAGAATGAGTATGAAGAGTTAAAATCTTATGTAAGTAATGCCGATGGTAATGATGTTAAAGATACATCGCCAACTTTTAAGACTTTAGAAGAGGGCGCATCTACATTGTCAAAAGAGTCGGCAGGGCAGTTGGCACAACGCCAGATGAAGTTTATTCAACATCTTCAAGCTGCTTTGATACGTATTCAGAATAAAACTTATGGTATTTGTAGAGAAACAGGAAAGCTAATTCCAAAAGAGCGTTTACGTGCAGTGCCTCATGCTACTTTAAGTATTGAAGCAAAAGAGAAAAAATAAAGATACCCTACGGTACTTTATTTAAAAGCATTGCATTTTTATTTGCGTTTGGTAAAGAACAGTTTGTTGTTTATTGTCAACTCTTTTTTCTTTTGCATATTGGCTCCTAGCTAATAGTCTATTTGTGAACTATAAATGGTGTGTTGTTACCAAATTCATAAGATTATTACACTGAAAGTAAGAGGAAGAAGAGTGTGTTTAAACATGGTTCTTAAAACTCTGTTTTTATTCTGTGCCAACATTTATATAATCAATATATAGTGTATAGACATACCTATTGTTAAAAATATAGCCCTTTTCTATTAGTGAAAAGGGCTTTTAAAATCTATTTTATGAAATCGTCTTATAAATCCATACTATTTTTATTCATTTTACTACTTGCCGATCAGTTGCTGAAGATTCATATAAAGTTGTCGATGACTTTAGGCGAGTCGTACCAGATATTTAGTTGGTTTGAGATTCTTTTTGTTGAGAATCCAGGTATGGCTTTTGGTATGGAGTTAGGAAGTAAACTATTTTTGTCGATATTTCGCATTATAGTATCTGCTTTAATGCTTTATTATTGGATTCGTTTAATGAAGGCGCATTTCAAGAAGGGTTATGTTATGGTGATAACCTTAATCCTTGCCGGCGCAATAGGAAATATAATAGACTGTATGTTCTATGGTCTTGTATTTAGTGAGAGTACTTTCTTTACTGTTGCAACAGCATTCCCCGAGGGTGGAGGCTATGCACCATTCTTAATGGGTAAAGTGGTAGATATGTTCTATTTCCCACTCTTTACATTCCCACAGTGGGTGCCTTTTTTAGGTGGTTCAATCTTTTTTAGTCCAGTATTTAATTTAGCCGATTCTTATATAACAGTAGGAATTGTGTTGCTATTAATTTTTTATCGTCACGATTTCAATAATAGCTTTGATATGTTCTCAAAGTCAAATCCTAAAGGGTAACGTTATTATGAAACGGGTAAATCTATTATTTCTCATATTTGTTCTGCTGCTATCAGGATGTAATATTAAACCTCTCTCTGTTTTTAACAAAGAGAAGATGGCCGATATAATATTCGATCTCCATATTACAGAATCTACTATTGCTATGCGTAAGTCGAGTTTAAAGCGTGTGGAACGTCAAGCATACTATAATTCTGTATTTGCAAAATATAATACCACTAAAGAGGCTTTCGATAAATCGTTGGCTTGGTATTCAAGGAATCCTACGAAGTTGGAGGCAGTTTATGCTATAGTAAAGGAGAAACAAGCAGAGCGAGAAGCATTGGTAAATAGTTACTATTATTACCCAGATGAAATTGTTGTGATAGATTCTATTCGTTCAATACCATTATGGTTGTGGCAAGATAGCATTTACCAGAGAGAGTTTCTTTTGACCGATTCTCTACATTTTAAGATTGATAATAAAGGATGGATGGAGCCTCAAGATGAGTATGTGTGGCGTTTTATAATGACATTTCTACCTAACGATAGTAGCACAAAGGCTAATCTTGAAATGGTATATCAATATACAGATAGTACCATAGATACTTTGCGTTTCCCGTTACGTGCAGATAGTGTGAAATATCGTTACACCGTTACTCATGCAATGGAGAATGACAAGGTACCATCGAGCGTTGAATTTAAGTTTATAGATTTGCCGGATAGTACAGAGATTTCAGTGTTGGATATTGACTCAATAAGTTTCATTCGAAAGTATAATTATTTTAATCATCCACTATCGGAAGTGAGTGTTGAACAATTTGAGGCATATAGGGATTCATTAAAATTAGTTGGTAGTAAACTTAATCACGATGGCAATGCCGTGCGCTTGAATATAGATAAACAGAAGCTTCAAGTGCCAAGATCGCGCGATGAGTTTGTGAAGAAATCTATGAAAGAGTAAGAAGTGATGAAATCTGTTGCAGCCAATAGAGTTATTGTTGATGCGTCGACACTTTTAACGAACCATTATATTACGCTAAGTGATGATGGTGAGGTAATAGAGGTTGCTCCTTTGGAATTGTGCAGAGTTGAACCCAGTATGACTCGTTTTTATAATGGACTTATTACCACCGATGTGAGTGAAAATAAGAGGGTAGTAGGAAAAGAAATAAAGCTATTGGTGAGCGAACGTTTAGAAAAGGGTTATTCCGGGCGTTTACTTTTATGGAAGAATCTTTCCCTATCGGAATTAAAAATTACAGAGCATACAGTAGTAGAGGTGTTATGATGCTTGGTTAACCTTAGAGTTATGATGTATAGGTATTCAGACTTATTGGCTAAGGTTTATTGAAAAGAGTTGTGTGTAGATTAATAGCAATATAATAATGGGTGTTTTATTAGAACCAACGGTTCTTTTTCCTTCACTCTTAAAGAGCATCTGTATATAGATTTACAGTTGAGTTATTAGATGTCCCCATTATTTTTTTGTACTTTTGTATTTCCAAAAATAAGATATATAATTCATTAGATATGGCAAAAGAGTTAAAGGAATTGACTTCTCGTGAGGAGAATTACTCACAGTGGTACAATGATTTAGTAGTGAAAGCAGATTTGGCTGAGAATTCTGCGGTACGTGGATGTATGGTAATAAAACCTTATGGTTATGCTATATGGGAGAAGATGCAACGTCAATTGGACGATATGTTTAAAGAGACCGGTCACGTAAATGCCTATTTTCCGCTGTTTATTCCAAAATCTTTCTTGAGTAAAGAGGCAGATCACGTAGAGGGTTTTGCAAAGGAGTGTGCTGTTGTAACTCACTACCGTTTGAAGAACGATCCGAATGGTAAAGGTGTAGTTGTGGATCCAGCGGCCAGATTAGAGGAGGAGTTGATTGTGCGTCCTACTTCGGAGACTATAATTTGGAATACTTATAAAGGTTGGATTCAATCTTATCGTGACCTTCCGATACTTTGCAACCAATGGGCTAATGTGGTGCGTTGGGAGATGAGAACACGTTTATTCTTACGTACAGCCGAGTTTTTGTGGCAAGAGGGTCACACCGCACATGCTACCGAAGAAGAGGCTCTTGTAGAGGCTCGTCAGATGCTTGATGTCTATTCCGATTTCTCAGAACAATTTATGGCAGTGCCAGTTGTGAAAGGTATTAAGAGTGCTAACGAACGTTTTGCCGGTGCAGTAGAGACTTTCTGTATTGAGGCATTGATGCAAGATGGTAAGGCATTACAAGCTGGAACATCTCACTTCTTAGGTCAGAATTTTGCAAAAGCTTTCGATGTTCAATTTATTAATAAAGAGAATAAGTTAGAGTATGTTTGGGCAACCTCATGTGGTGTTTCTACTCGTTTAATGGGTGCTTTAATAATGGCACACTCAGATAATAATGGTTTAGTGCTCCCTCCAAAATTGGCTCCTTTCCAAGTTGTTATTATCCGGCTTTGTAAGAATGCGGATCCGTTACACGCTATGACCGAGACGGTAAATGTTATTACTACAGAACTGAAACGTTTAGGTGTATCGCTG
>CAMTOX010000072.1 GCA_947074225.1 uncultured bacterium | reverse complement strand
AAAACACACTTAAATACAAAACCTTAGCAATGAACTCAAACGAAAAAACCGCGCTAAAAGATGTCGTTATTCGCTTTTGCGGCGACTCGGGCGATGGTATGCAATTAACGGGAACTTTGTTCTCAAATTTATCTGCCATTTTAGGAAATGAGATTGCAACATTTCCTGATTATCCGGCCGAAATTCGTGCTCCACAAGGCACCGTAGGAGGCGTTTCAGGCTTCCAAGTGCATGTTGGTACAGGCATCCATACACCCGGTGATTCTGCCGATGTGTTGGTAGCCATGAATCCAGCGGCTTTAAAAGTAAATGCCAATGTTCTAAAGAAATTAGGAGTGTTGATTTTTGACACCGACTCTTTTGAGCCTAAAGATTTAGAGAAAGCCGGATTTACTACCGACAATCCTTTTACAGAGTTGAAATTGGACGAAAGTATTCAGTTACTTCCAGTGCCATTGTCAAGCCTAACCTTGAAGAGTTTAGAAGGCTCGGGTATGGACCAAAAAAGCAGCTTACGTTGTAAGAATATGTTTGCTTTGGGTCTTATTTGTTGGTTGTTTAACCGTCCGTTGGATCAAGCATTGCACTTCTTAGGTAATAAGTTTGGTAAAAAACCTGCCTTATTGGAAGCCAATAGCAAAGTGTTGACCGATGGTTATAACTATGGTCATAACTTACATTTGAATATTTCTCAGTTTGTAGTAAATCGTTCCGAGGAGTTGCCAAAAGGTAAATATACCATTATTGCAGGTAATAAAGCTGCAGCCTTAGGTTTGATAGCAGCCTCTAAGAGATCGGGTCGTAATCTTTTCTTGGGTAGTTATCCTATTACCCCAGCCACCGATATTATGCATGAACTTGCAGCTCGTAAAGATATGGGCGTTAAAGTGGTTCAGTGCGAGGATGAGATATCGGGTATCTGTACTACTATAGGTGCTTCTT
Source organism: uncultured bacterium (assembly GCA_947074225.1). GTDB lineage: Bacteria > Bacteroidota > Bacteroidia > Bacteroidales > Paludibacteraceae > CAMTOX01. The sequence continues at coordinate 7,192 of CAMTOX010000072.1, read as the reverse complement.
TTGCCGGAAATCTTGCTGCAACCAATACTTCAGGTCCTGGTTTAGCATTGAAATCGGAAGCAATAGGTTTGGCAGTAATAGCCGAATTGCCTATTGTGGTGATAGATGTTATGCGTGGTGGTCCTTCAACAGGTTTGCCCACAAAGACTGAACAGACCGATCTTTTGCAAGCATTGTATGGTCGTAATGGTGAGTCTCCTTGTGTGGTATTAGCTGCCAGCACTCCCGATAACTGTTTTGATTTTGCTTTTGAAGCCTCTCGTATAGCTCTTGAGCATATGACTCCTGTAATCTTGTTGACCGATGCCTTTATAGGTAATGGTTCTTCCTTGTGGAAGATGCCAAAGCTTGCAGAGCTTCCAGAAATACATCCAAATATAGCCACAGAGTCTCAACGTGAAGGCTTTAATAGCACCAAACGTGATCCGGAGTCTTTGGTTCGTTATTGGGCATTTCCAGGAATGGATGGCTTTATGCACCGTAATGGTGGTTTGGAAAAGGATTATGATAAGGCAAGCATCTCGACCGATGGCGAGAACCATGCTAAGATGGTAGCTATGCGTGCTGCGAAAGTGGCCAATATAGCAAATCATATTCCTGATGTGAAGGTAGAGGGCGATGCTAATGCCGATACCTTGATTATTGGTTGGGGAAGTACTCATGGTCACCTATTGAGTGCTGTGTCGACATTAAATGCTGAAGGTTGCCCAACAGCGTTGGCACATTTCAACTATATTAATCCACTTCCCAAGAATACGGAAGAGGTGATTAAACGTTACAAGAAGGTTGTTGTGTGCGAATTGAATAGCGGACAGTTTGCCAGCTACTTGCGTTCTCAAGTGCCAGGCGAATATTTGCAATACAATAAAATCGAGGCACAACCTTTCACCGTAAGTGAAATAGTATCTTATATCAAATCCATCTAAACACACAGCCTTAGTTCTTTCTTGAAAAAGAGCAGATACTGAGGCACAACCTATAAATCTCATGTTTACAGCAAAAGATTTCAAAAGCGATCAATATGTTCGCTGGTGTCCGGGATGTGGCGACCACGCCATCTTAAATTCATTGCAAAAAGCTATGGCCGAGATAGGCATTCCCCCACATCAATTAGCCGTTATATCAGGTATCGGGTGTTCTTCTCGTTTACCTTACTATATCAATGCTTATGGCTTCCATACCATTCATGGTCGTGGTGCTGCTATAGCAACAGGTGTAAAAACTGCCAATCCAGATCTTTGTGTTTGGCAAGCTACTGGCGATGGCGACTGTCTTGCCATTGGTGGTAACCACTTTATTCATAGTGTACGCCGTAATGTAAACCTAAATGTGTTGCTTTTCAATAACCGTATTTACGGTTTAACAAAAGGTCAATACTCTCCAACCTCTCCAAAGGGTTTTGTGAGTAAATCCTCTCCATTTGGTACAGTAGAACGTCCGTTTTGTCCTGCCGAATTGACTATGGGTGCTCGCGGCACTTTCTTTGCTCGCACTTTAGATATGGACTTACCAACCTCGCAGATGGTAATGAAGGCAGCGGCACAACACGAAGGTACCTCTATTGTGGAGTGTTTAGTGAACTGTGTAATCTTTAATAATGGCACACATAATTGGATAGCCTCAAAAGAGGAGCGTATTGAGCGTGTTATTATTCTTGAACATGGTAAACCAATGTTGTTTGGTAAAGAGCGCAATAAAGGCTTGATGCTCGATGGTTGGGATTTAAAAGTGGTTACTTTGGGCGAGAATGGCATTACCGAAAAAGATATTTTGGTGCACGATGCAACAACCGAGGATCCATCGTTACATATTAAGTTAGCTAAGATGGATGGTCCGGATATGCCTATTGCTATGGGTGTGATTCGCGCTGTGCCTTGCGAAAGCTACGACAGAGCAGTACAGAACCAAATTGATGAGGTGCAAAACAAGTCAAAAGTGAAGAGCTTTGACGATTTGCTTGAAACTTTGGAACATTGGGATATGTAATCTCGCTACACATTATCTAAAATCTAAAAAAAAAAAGAGTATCATGGCATTGGGCCTTGATACTCTTTTTTTTAGCTCTGTTCATCTCAGAGAGTTGCTGCGCTTGAGGGCAGATGTTGACTTTGTGTGTAAAGCACTTTTTTATTCTTTTGTGCTCTTTTTTATGAGTAGCGATATCATGAGGTAAATGGCTATGATGATATCAATGATAACCCACGCCTCTTTGTCTAAAGTTATCATGAAGAGTGGTTGAAATAGGACAACGAGTGCACCATAAACGACCATACTGATGTTCTGTTTCTCGCTATAGGCCTTGAAAGCTAAGTAGGCAAAGCCTATGGTGGCACAGAGCCTAAGGAACATGTAATAACCATATGGTAAGCTGAAGATACCAATGATAAAGAGCGTGGCGAGGCCAATTTTAATAATCTTTTCCATGTGTGCAGTTTGTATTAGATGTTATGAATGCATGTGTTGTTTAGTAGTTGGGACTTTAAATAAATCTTTCTGCGCTACAAACCATGGTATGAGACGAATGCAGAGTGGAATAAAGGCCGCTGTGATTAGTAAGGTGAGTATGGCTAATATATAGACATTGTTTGCCCACTCCAATTGCGGTAATGCTAATATAACTTTTAAGGGACGATACACCATGTGGTGTATGCATAGCACAATAATGGAGTAGCGTCCTAAATAAGAGACAAACGGTATATAGTTTATAGCTTTACTTAAGAAAATAATTGACATGACAGATACGGCAGCTAGCAGATAACTCTCTATTCCTCCAACATTGTTATAATGAAATGCCATCATATAGTTTGTGTATTTGGAGAGTAGAAATGAGATTCCCCAAAGCAGTACAGCAATGCAGAGGTCGATATACCAGGGTTGCTTAGAAAAGAGTATAGGTGTTTTTTTGAGATAATAACCCATGGCATAGAAGGGTAGAGTTGTTAAAGCCACATCTAAGAAGAGTGGTACGAAAATGTCTTTATAGCCTAAATACCATCCGAAGAGAGAGAGAAGTGTGAGCGTTAAAAGGCGTTGCCACTCCTTCTTTAAGTAGACCATGATGGCGCAGAAGATGAGACTGCACCAAAAGAGTGCCAAAAGAAACCAAGTAGGTCCGTTAAAATAGTGTCGGTTATCAAATAGATCTAATACCCCTTTAGCAAGGGTGATAAGAAGAGAAGGGTAGAAACTTTGTAAGAAGTAGAAGAGTATGTAGCTTATTAGATAAAAGAATAAGAAAGGGACCAATATTTTGTTTACTTTACGAACAAAGAAGCTAAACCAACTACCATAGGTTTTGAAGAATAGGCCTGAGAGTACAAAATAGAGTGGCATACGTACAATTTCCCATCCCGGAATATCGTTCGACACTCCACAATGACCTAATACTACTAAGATAACGCAGATTCCTTTTGCTAAATCAATAAATTCTATTCTTTGCTTTAGTTCCATGTTTGGTAATTAATGAGTAGTTGTATAGACAAAAATCTGTAAGAGTATCTAGTTGTAAAAAGTTAATTCAGACTGTTTTGCACACTCCTTCTCAACTGTTGTGCAAAAGTAATAAATATAGCTCATAGAAAGATTGAGTGAATGCGAAAAAGCATATAAATTGGTGAGTAGATGCCGGCATTGGTTATTGAAAGGGATAAATATGATGTATTTCGTTTTATTTGTTAAGCAAAAAGATTGGGAAATTGCAAACTTTGCGTTACTTTTGCAAGATTATAGTATGTATTGTAATATTAAGTTTTTTATTATATAAGTAGATGAAAAAAGAGCGTATTTGGTTAATTGTAGCCATTGTGGTATTGGTGATTTTATTGTGCGGTATAGCGTTAATGTGGCAGAGAGCAAAGGTTGCTGAGCAACAGATGGTTGATGTGGTAGAACTGATGAATTACGAGAAGGAGCAGTTGGAGGCCGATTATCAGGATATAGCCCTTGAGATGGAGGGCTTCTCTTTCAAAACCAATAATGACTCATTGTTAAAGAAATTAGACCAAGAGCAGAAACGTGTGCAGTTGCTTTTAGAGGAGTTGCGTACAGTGAAGTCGACCAATGCAAAGCGTATTACCGAGTTGAAGAAAGAGTTAGCCTCAGTACGTGAGGTGTTGGTTTATTATGTAAATCAAGTAGATTCTTTAAATACGTTGAATCAAAAATTAACTTCAGAGAACCGCGAAGTACGTCAGCGTTATCAAGAGGCAACGCGTACAGTGTCTCAACTCTCGGAAGAGCGCGATAATTTAGAGAAGAAGGTGACTTTGGCTTCACAATTAGAGGCTCGTAATGTAGTAGTAGAGACGCAGAATCAACGTGGTCGCAAGACCAAGTCTATTAAAAGAGTGGCTATTGTGGAGGTGAGTTTTGATATCTTAAAAAATATCTCCTCGCCTATAGGAATGAAAACCATTTATATGCGTATAACAACACCTGAGAATAGTGTGTTGACAAAAAGTGCAAACGATGTGTTTCGCTACGAGAATAGAGAGATAGAGTACTCTTCTAAAAAGAGCTTTGAATATGCCGGTGAAGATATGAGTGATGTGATTTATTATACCGTTGATGAGACTTTATGGGCTGGAAATTATCGCGTGGATCTATTTATAGATGGCCATTTGGTAGGAAGTGCAAATTTTAAACTCGATAAATAATAAATATAGATGCAAGGTAACGTTTCCCGTTCTCAGTTATGGATTACCGAGTTGGTAATTGTAGTGTTAGCAGCACTCTTCTTTGTGCCAGGTCTTGGTATGGTTCATCTCTTTGATTGGGATGAGATAAACTTTGCCGAATCGGCTCGTGAGATGCTCTTAACAGGCGACCTTCTCAATGTGCAAGTAAACTTTGAATCGTTTTGGGAAAAGCCACCACTCTTTATATGGATGCAGGCATTGTCAATGCATCTGTTCGGAGTAAATGAGTTCGCAGCACGTTTTCCTAATGCTATATGTGGTATTATAACATTGGTGGTGCTTTTTCGCATTGGTTATAACCTTAAAGGTTATAGAATGGGTATATTATGGAGTGCATTTTATGCTTGTTCATTCTTCACCTTTTTCTATTTTAAAACCGGTATTATAGATCCATGGTTAAATTTATTTATCTTTTTAGGAACCTACTTTTTTGTACTTTTTACTTCGCCTCTTAATAGAAGGAATAAAAATTGGCAAGTGCTTTGGTCGGCACTTTTCTTGGGATTAGCCATCTTGACAAAAGGTCCAGTGGGTTTCTTAATCTTTTTGCTTACCTTTTGTTGTTATTTGGTTGCCGTTCGTTTTAGACTCTCTTTCCGTTGGTATCAGGTAGTATTGTTTTTCGTAATACTCTGTTTAGTAGGCGGGTTGTGGTTTATATTACAGATATTGAGTGGTAACCTAACGGTTATTCAAGATTTTATAGTTTATCAGATACGCCTATTTCAAACTCAAGATGCCGGACACGGTGGCTTCTTCTTGTATCATTTTGTGATGGTACTAATAGGTCTTTTTCCTGCAGTGTGGTTTGCCTTGCCGGTATTTAAACCTTCTATATACCGTTCTGAGAACGACCGTAATGGTATGCATATGATGCGTTGGATGATGTTACTCTTTTGGGTTGTGATGGTGCTCTTTACTATTGTTAGAACCAAGATTGTACACTACTCTTCTATGAGTTACTTTCCCTTAACTTTTATGGCTGCTTGGTATGCCGATTCCATATTATCGCATAAACAGAAGTTATATACTTGGCAAAAAGTAATGATAGCTGTTATGGGTATTATTTATGGGGTAGCAATAATAGGTGTTGTTTATTTTGACAATTTCAAACATTTGATATTACCTTATGTAGATGAGTTTACCGCTGGTAACCTTCAGGCTTATGCCTCCTGGATGGGATGGGAAGTTGCTATAGGGATTTGGCTCTTGGTATGTATTATTCTCTTTTTAGTATGGAGTAAACATTTTGAAGGGCGTGCCATATCAATACTCTTATTGGGTTGTTTAGGATTTGTTTTTTCTGCCATGTGCTTAATAGTGCCTCAAGTAGAGAAATATAGTCAAGCTGCTATGATAGAGTTTTTGGAAGAGCGTCAAGGTGAGGATTGTTATATTTATCCGATACATAAGAGCTATGCTCACTATTTTTATGCCGACCGACAACCCGAGAATAGCGAAAGCGATAAATATGTGTTGATGCAGGGAGCAATAGATAAACCCGTCTATTTTATTCTGCGCAATACCACAAAAGAGGTAACACAGTTTACAACAGAATCGCCAGAGAGTGAATTTATATATAATAAACATGGTTTTGCCTTCTATAAACGTAATCCGGTAGAGCAAGTTGCTCAAGAAGATGGGCAGACAGATATTAATGAATAGTAACCAATATATTTAACCTTATGATAAATGGTAAGAAACTGGTAGTGGTAATGCCAGCCTATAATGCCGAAAAGACATTGGAACAAACCTATGCCGAAATTCCTTTTGATATTGTTGATGAAGTAATCCTGACCGATGATTGTAGCCGTGATAATACCGTAGAGAAGGCTAAAGCATTAGGTATTAAAGAGGTGTTAGTGCACGAGCGCAATACTGGATATGGAGGTAACCAGAAGACCTGTTACAACCGTGCTTTGGAGTTGGGTGCCGATATTGTTATTATGGTTCATCCCGACTATCAGTACACTCCAAAATTGATTCAGTCAATGGCCTATATGATTGCTAACGATGTGTATCCGGTGTCTTTTGCTTCTCGAATATTGGGTAAAGGAGCCTTGAAGGGTGGTATGCCAATGATAAAGTATATTGCCAATAGAGCCCTAACTTTGATAGAGAATATTATGCTGAATCAGAAGTTATCTGAATATCATACCGGCTATAGAGCATTCTCGGGCGAAGTGTTGAGAGCTGTAAACTATAATGTGTGCTCAGACGATTTTATCTTCGATAATGAGATGATTGCCCAAATATTCTATGAAGGTTATGAAATAGGCGAAGTAACTTGCCCAACCAAATATTTTGACGATGCCTCTTCAATAAATCTTAAACGTAGTTCTATATATGGTTTAGGCGTTTTACGCGTATCGTTGGTGTACCGTTTATGCAAATGGAAATTGATGAAGAGTAAACTTTTTAAATAATCCAAATTAACCAAACTTGAGTTCAACTTATAAATGCAACTTTTGAGTTTGCGGACGAAGCAAAAAGAA
>CAMTOX010000071.1 GCA_947074225.1 uncultured bacterium | reverse complement strand
CATACGAGATATCTGAATGTGACTGGAGGTCAAACGTGTGCTATTCCGATCTAAAAGAGGAAAAAGAGCATTATTAAGCTCAATATTCAAAAAGCAACATTTAAAAGAGTATTGGAGTAGGTAAACTATTAAAATTAAGAATATTATTAACCATTTATTGTGAAAATAAATTTTACTATAAAACCACGAGAGTCGTTTTAAGCTTTAAAAATGAGGTTTATATCCTATTGATTGCTTAAATGATATAAAATGGATTAAAAGTGGAGGAATATGATTTCAGAATGTCAATATTAATAATTACCTTTGCCTAAATTTTTTTCAAAATAGAAGGTAGATATGAAGAAGGTAACATTAAAAGATAAAACATTTGGTTTATCGCTTCCTGAGAGTGAGATTTTAAAAGCTATTGACACGATTGCAGTAGATATGAATCGCGATTTAGAGGGTAAAGATCCACTATTTTTGGTTGTGCTGAATGGTGCTTATATGTTTGCTTCCGACTTGATGAAACGTGTAGAGGTACTTGGCGAGGTAAGTTTTGTTAAAGTATCGTCTTACCAAGGAACTGAATCTACCGGCGAGACCACAGAGCTTATTGGGTTGAATGAGGAGATTGCCGGGCGTACTGTGGTGATTGTAGAAGATATTGTCGATAGCGGCCTAACAATGTCAAAACTTGTAAAGAGTTTGCATGATAAAGGAGCCGGCGAGGTTAAGGTAGCGACGCTATTTTTCAAACCCGAATCGCTAAAACATGAGCTACATCTGGATTATGTGGCTTTGCGCATTCCTAACGATTTTATTGTTGGGTATGGTTTAGACTACGATGGCTACGGCCGTAATTTAAGAGATATCTACACCCTAATACCCTAAATTGGTGTAGGAACTACTAAGGTAAAAAGAGAGTAATTTCCAAACAATTTCTATTATTAAAGTTAATATTTCATGTTTAACATTGTAATTTTTGGCGCCCCAGGTTCTGGAAAAGGTACGCAAAGCGACTTGATAGAATCAAAGTATCACTTGAAGCACATTTCTACTGGCGAGTTGTTGCGTTCTGAAATAGAACGCGATTCTGAAGAAGGACGCATAGCAAATAATTTAATCTCTAAAGGAAATCTTGTTCCCGACGATCTTATTATTGGCTTATTGAAAAAGAAGATTGAATCCTCTCCATCGCGCACCGGATATATCTTCGATGGTTTCCCACGTACTGTGGCTCAAGCAGAGGCTTTAGACAAGATGCTTAGCGAACGTGGTGAAAAAGTAAATGTATTGTTAGATTTAGAGGTGAATGAAAAAATCTTGATTGAACGTTTATTGAATCGTGGCAAGACTTCGGGTCGTAGCGACGATAATTTAGACACCATCAAGAAACGTTTACAGATATATCATGAAGTTACCATGCCGGTAATGGATTATTATAAAAAAACCGACCGTTATCGCGAAGTATGCAATAACACTACTGTAGCAGGATGCTTTGAGCATGTTGTGGAAATATTAGACAGCATACACCGTTAAGAAGATAGAATCTTATTTCGGCTTAGCTATTGCATAGATAACACCAGACAAAAAAGAAAAGTATGGCAGGATCAAATTTTGTAGATTATGTGAAAATATTTTGTCGCTCCGGTAAAGGAGGGGCTGGTTCAACACATTTTCATAGAGAGAAATATATTCCAAAAGGCGGACCTGATGGTGGCGATGGCGGACGAGGTGGACACATTATTTTACGTGGTAATAAGGACTTTTGGACCCTTATTCACTTGAAATATGCACGTCACGTCTTTGCAGGACATGGCGGATGCGGAAGCGGCAGCCGAAGCTTTGGTAAGAATGGTGAAGATAAAATCATTGAAGTGCCTTGTGGCACCGTAGCATACGATGCCGATAGTGGTGAATTTCTTTGCGATATTACCCACGACAAACAAGAGGTGGTGCTTATGAAAGGAGGCCGCGGAGGATTAGGCAACTGGCATTTCCGCACAGCAACCAATCAGACCCCACGTTTTGCACAACCCGGCGAACCAATGCAGGAGCGCACAGTGATATTGGAACTTAAGGTGCTGGCCGATGTTGGTTTAGTAGGATTCCCGAATGCTGGTAAGTCAACACTACTTTCTGTACTCTCGGCAGCAAAACCAGAAATAGCTAACTATCCGTTCACCACTTTGGTGCCTAACTTAGGCATTGTAGAGTATCGCGATGGAAAGTCGTTCTGTATGGCCGATATACCGGGTATTATTGAAGGAGCATCGGAAGGTAAAGGATTGGGATTGCGTTTCTTACGACATATTGAACGTAACGCCATATTACTCTTCATGGTACCTGCCGACAGTAAAGATATTAAAGAGGAGTATAACATCTTGCTTAATGAGTTGAAACAGTTCAACCCGGAATTGGTAGATAAACAACGCCTACTTGCCATTACCAAAAGCGATATGCTGGACGAGGAGCTTATGGAAGCTATACGCGCTGAATTGCCCGACGATGTGAAAACAGTATTCATCTCTTCTATTGCCGGAACAGGCTTAGTAGAGCTAAAAGATATGATCTGGGAAGAGATTAATAATGAGGACAACAGAACCCATACCATTACCCACCGCAACATTGAGGTGAAACCAAGAGAAAACTTCAACGATGAGTGGGAAGATGATTGGGAGGACGAGATAGAAGATGAACAGGAAGAGGAGATTGATTACGACGCCCTAGAGTGGGACGATTAGTATTTACTCCCGATATCGACATTTTATAGATAGATAATCTATCATACCATAAAAGAGGTCAATGCAGCAATGTATTGACCTCTTTATTTCTATTGGAAAATAGCATTCTCTTCTTAGAAAAGTCTAAAACATTGAGCTCAAGAAATAAGATTTCTAAAAGCTCAGAAAAAATGATTATATTTGTAAGTTTTAAAAGAAGCATTGATTATGAGTTCGCGACTATCACGTTTAAAAAAAACAGCTAAATCCTTCCGAATCTTTATTCAGGTGGCACTTTTCATAGCAGCTGCGCTATTGGTGTATCAATGTATTCCAACCAGCGAGCAATTCGATCGCCATTTTGAGATTGGCCGTCCATGGCAATACGACCTTCTTACCGCTCCTTTAGACATACCTATTTATAAGACCGATGCCGAGTTACGCCATGAGCGCGACAGTATGGAACAATATTTAGTGCCCTATTTCACACTGGATTTCAAGGTGAGCCAAGATGAGTTGAAACAGTTTGAGAAGCAGAAGTTAGAGATTCCCGATGCCGGAGCCTACAAACAATACCTCTCTGAGCGTTTGAAAGAGGTGTACAATCAAGGCATCATCTCCAGCACTAGCCTTAAAGAACTTAAAGATGCCGGAATAACGCACATCTCTATTATTGATAGTAACCGTGTGGCACACGAAGTTCGTTTAAGCGACCTCTACACACAAGTTACTGCTTATGCTTTTATTATCGAGAATCGAACTGGTTTTGACGAGCTCTCTATGCGTGAGTGCAACATAAACCGATTTATTAAAGAGAACCTCATTGCCGACAAAGAGAAGACAGAGCAAGCCCGCGAAGCTCTCTTTGCCAAGATATCGCCCACCTTTGGTGCTGTGCAAACAGGAGAGCGCATTGTTGACCGTGGTGAGATAGTAAACTACAACACCTATAAGATTTTGAACTCGCTGCGCATAGTGAGCGAAAAGAGTCAGATGCCTCAACGAAATCACTATATTGTGATATTGGGTAAAATGATATTGATTATAGGTCTTTTAGCACTGCTATGTGTATATCTTTACCTATTCCGTCCCATTATTTTCAACTCATTCCGCAACACCCTCTTTATTTTAATGATGGTGGTAGGTATGATTTTATTGACCTCATTAACGCTGCGTTACACGCAGTTGAGCATCTATATACTGCCCTTTGCATTGCTGCCCATAATTGTCAGAACCTTTTTTGATTCGCGCACCGGGCTCTTTGTACATCTCATTGTTGTATTAATTACTTCAATGATGGTGGTCGACGTGTTCCAATTTGTTCTCCTTCAGGTAAGTGCCGGTATGACCGCAGTATCAAGTTTAAAGCATATGAACCAACGGTCGCAGCTCATGCAATCGTCCATCCTCATCTTTATCTCTTACTGTATAGGCTACTTTGCTATTACCATATTACAGAGCGGTTCATTTGCCGATTTAGATTGGGTCATGTTTGGAATCTTTGCCGTAAACTGTTTGCTACTCTTATTTGCTTATGGTTTAATATACATTTTCGAGAAGATGTTTGGTTTCCTCTCCGACGTTACTTTAGTAGAGCTCTCAAATGTAAATACCCCTCTATTGATGGAGTTTGCCGAGAAGGCTCCTGGAACATTTCAGCATGCCCTTCAAGTGTCGAACTTAGCTGTGGAGGCAGCTAAAAAGATTGGTGCCAATGTATTGTTGGTGCGTACAGGGGCACTCTATCACGACATAGGGAAGTTGACAAATCCAATGCTGTTTATAGAGAATCAGAGTCCGGGACATAACCCGCTTTCTGAATTACCTTATGACCAAGCGGCCAAGATAGTGATAAATCATGTTGCCGATGGAGTTAAATTGGCACAAAAACATGGTTTACCAGAGCGTGTTATAGAGATGATAGAGCAGCATCATGCCCAAAGCATTACCCGTTATTTCTATAACTCCTTTAGGAATCAATATCCAAACGAGCCTATAGATGAGTCGTTGTTTACCTATCCCGGTCCACGACCTGCCAGCAAAGAGGCTGCTATAATTATGATGGCCGATGCTATTGAGGCTGCCTCGCGGAGTCTTAAGGAGTATAACGAAGAGAGCATAGATTATTTAGTAGAACATTTAATAGATGGACAAATTGCCGAAGGGTCGTTTAAGAATGCTGCTATCACTTTCCGTCAGGTAGAGATAGTGAAACACGTGTTCAAGGAGAAGCTTAAGAATATGTATCACCATCGGATAAGTTATCCTGTCTTGAAAACCGAAATTGCTAAGTCGTAACCTCAAGGCCTTTTCAAGCCTGTGAAAGAATTATTGTATGAAAAAGAATTTTATTTCTGGTATTATTTGGACTGTTGTCATCTTGCTATTGCTGTGGCTTAGTCTTACTTCGCGCCTCTTCTTTCGTTGGGATTTAACCCAGGAGAAGCGCTATACACTATCGGAGAATACCTTAACATTGTTATCGAACTTAAATGAGCCCATAGAGGTAACCCTTTACTTAAACGGCACTTTAGATGCCAATATGGCTCAGCTTCGCAATGCCTTTTTAGAGCTTATACAAGAGTATAACATCTATGGCAATAGGCAGTTCAATATAGTGAATATAAATCCTTCGGCATCCTCCGACGAGAGTAGTCGCTATGCAGAATATCGTGCTTTAGAGTCGGAAGGTCTTACCGGCATGACCGTCTCACTTCAGGGGAATGATGGTTCATTATCTCAACAAATAGTATTCCCTTGGGCTCTATTCTCATCTGCTCGCGACACCGTTGCCGTAGCGCTGATTCAACCTTCATCAAATCGTGGTGCAGAACAGAGCATTCAGTCGGCCATTGAAGATTTAGAGTATCAAATTAGCGATGCTTTGCGCATATTAGAGCGTAGCAGTTTGACCAAAGTAGCATTTATTGAGGGTCATGGCGAACTAACAGAGTGGGAAACTTACGACATTTCCGACGCCTTGAGTCGTTATTTCCAAATAGACCGTGGTTTCTTGAGCGACGACCCATCTATTCTGGAACCTTATGCCGCTATTATCATAGCAAGTCCAAAAGAGCCTTTTACCGAGCAAGATAAATATATTATTGATCAATACATTATGCGGGGTGGACGTGTGATGTGGCTTATTGATGGTGTACAGATTTCGGACGAGGAGCTGGCCTCTTCAGGCGTATCGCCCACCATGCCTTTAGATATAAATCTTTCAGACATGCTCTTTAAATATGGCGTGCGCTTAACGCCGACCATAATTTCCGATTTGCAGTGCACCTATATGCCTATCAATGTTTCTAAGGCAGGAGAGAATCCACGTTTTGAACCGATGCCGTTCTTCTATTCTCCGCTTTTGCAGGGTTCTCCTTACCACCCCATCACAAAGAATTTAACATCGGTACGCGCTACCTACCCTTCGGGTGTGGAGTTATTGAGTGGCGACAATATGATTCAGAAGTCGGTATTATTAATTACCTCTAATGCTTCGCATGTCACCACAGCGCCCGACAATATTATTTTGAATGAGGTGTTGACCATAGATCCAAAAACCTATTTCACTACAGGTTATGTTCCCATAGCAGTCTCTTTGGAGGGCATATTCCCTTCTGTCTTCACTCACCGTATGACTCCAAAAGGTTTAGCACCCACCGAGACCAAAGAGATGAGTGTAGCAACACGTATGGTAATTGTTGGCGATGGCGACTTAATACGGAATGATTTTGAGCGCGATGAGGGTGGTTACCGATTATTGCCTGCCGGTTATGACCGCATAACCCGGCAAACATATGGAAATTCAGACTTCGCCTTGAATAGTCTGCTCTACTTAACCGATGAGAATGGTTTGATGAACTTGCGTAACCGTCGCATGACCTTACGTTTGCTAAACAAATCTAAGGTACTTACCCATAGCAGCTATTGGCAAGCCATAGCCATAGGTGCTCCTTTAGTTCTTTTAATATTATTGGGTGTACTATTCTTTAGTTATCGACGTTATAAATATAAATAAAGCTATTGATATGAAATATATAGGAGCACACGTGAGTGCATCTGGTGGAGTTGAGAATGCTCCCTTAAATGCCATAGAGATAGGAGCCAATGCTTTTGCTCTATTTACGAAGAATCAGCGTCAGTGGAAAGCGCCAGCCCTTACATCTAAGAGTGTAGAGGCTTTCAAAGCCAATTGTGCTAAAGGAGGCTTTAGCGCAGCACAGATACTGCCTCACGATAGTTATTTAATAAATTTGGGTTCGCCTGAAGCCGAGGGTTATGAGAAGTCGCGCCAAGCCTTTCTTGATGAGATAAAACGTTGTGAAATTTTGGGACTGGACCGATTAAACTTTCACCCGGGTTCTCATCTAAAGAAAATATCGGAGCAGGAGTGCTTAGAACGTATTGCCGAGAGTATAAATTGGACTCTTAAACAGACTAAAGGAGTTACTGCAGTACTTGAAAATACTGCCGGACAAGGAAGCAACGTGGGATATAACTTTGAGCAGTTGGCAGCAATTATAGATATGGTAGAAGATAAATCGCGAGTTGGCGTATGTATAGATACCTGCCATGCTTTTACCGGAGGGTACGACTTACGCAGCTACGAAACCTTTGAAAGTGTCTTTAAACATTTTGATGAGGTTATAGGTTTTGAATACCTAAAAGGCATGCACCTAAACGACTCAAAGAAGGAGTTCGACACTCATGTAGACCGTCATGCTAACCTAGGAGAGGGCTTTATAGGCATGCCACTCTTTGAATATATAATGAAAGATAAACGCTTTGACAATATGCCTCTTATTCTTGAAACTCCCGATGAGAGTTTATGGAGTGAAGAGATTAAACTATTGCGAAGCTTTGTAACCGATTAAACTATCATTATAACAATGTTGACAAAACAAATAGAGAACTACAAAAAGATATATACCCAGGCACTTTCCATTATAAAAGAGCCTGAGCAATTTTGTAGAACCCTACGTGAGTATGATAAAGAGAGCCGCATAGGAGCCACACGTAGGTTTGCTTTACCTTTTATAGTGCTTATTACAATAACGGTTTTTATAACCTACTTTTTCTATTCTAAGCACCCACAATTAGAGTTTGCCATATTAAAAACGTTATTCAGCTTCTTATCTATAGCTTCCGGGTACCTTCTCGCAGTATTTGTATGTAAGAAAAGTACTCAGAAACTCTTTCTTTACGATATAAGTCAGAAAGAGGCAGAGACGGTCATTGCATATTCTTCTACAGTAATTTTTGGTATCCAAGTTATTATGGCCATCTTTCCGGGATTCTTTTTTATAAAGTTTCTTGGCTTGTATACCCTCTATATATTGTGGTATATGAGTAGCGACTATATACATATAGAAGAGCGTTTTAGAACCTATTTCATGTTAAGATCGGAAGAGCACACGTCTGAACTCCAGTCACATTTAGAAATATCGTATGCCG
>CAMTOX010000070.1 GCA_947074225.1 uncultured bacterium | reverse complement strand
TTGCAGATCACTAGAACGTACACTCATTCCCTACACGACTCTTGTGCAGTCGGTAATAGACCAGATACATGACTCACACCCTTTTTATTGGCTCGTAACCAACTTATAGCGGTAAATGCAGTAATAATCAGAAATATGCTAAAGAGAAGTATTTTAAACTGATTTTCAATTAACACGGCCAAAAGTAATCCGTCTAAACTATAGATAATCCAACATATCCAAGAGTCAATCTTCTTATAGATTAATAAAAAGTTGGCTAACAGGCTTGAAGCGATTAGTATTCCGGAAATTATCTTCATAGAGACCGATGCAAATGGGTCAAGCCAATAGGTTATTAAGAAATAGTCTAATATAACAATCGCGATAAAAAGTAGAATTACCCATAAACGCTGCGATCCCGATAGGAATGAAGGCATAAATGGTTTCGCATCCTCCTCAACCGGTTTCAGCCATTTTATAATAGAGGCTATTTGGAAAGGAATAAAAACAATAAAGTAGAGAAATGTTAGGTCATAACTACCCATTAAGAAGAATTGAATGCCAAGAAAGGCAGAGGAGATAATACCTAAATAGAAACCCGTATAGTTTTGCGGATTTCGAATAGTTAACACATAAGCCACACCTATAACGCTGGCTATCATACTGCATGTAAAGATGGCACCATATACTATTGGGACTCTAAAGAGAAGTAACACTGCCATTAATACAGCAAAGAGAAGTATTGAAATAACGAGATTTCGTAAGCCTTCTAACCAATATCCTTTAATTTGTTCTTTCATAGTTTTAATAGTACAAATATACAATTGATAATGTAAACACTAAAATTTATATTATAAAAAAAGCGTGCCAAAGCAGTGGTACAAACCCTTTTTTAAATAGATAAAAGCTAAAGTTTAAACCTTTAGCCTCATTCGCATTACTCCATTTTAAATTAGACAATAACAGAAGAGTCAAATAACCATTATTCATTATTGGAATTGCAAGAGATGTTATTATTAGCCATAACGAGTTATAAAAAGTATGAACAATTGGAGTTTCTACTTATACAATGGTGAGCAAAGCAATTTTCATAATCGTTTAAGAGCCTACAAAGCTACTTTAGAATAAGATTAAAGAGGGACCAAATTCGGATCCTATATCCGACTTTGGTCCCTCTTTAATTCCTTTTTGTTCCCTATTTGTAAGCAACTTGAGGCATAAATGGCATGCCTTTGTGGGTAGTTGTTTTACCTTTTAAGCAATTTATCGACTAAATCTTTTCTATTCATCTGAATAAGGCTCTGTCTAATTCCTTGCTTGGATTCTGCTTTATACCAAAAGAAGAATTGACGTTGTGCCAATTTATCTTTAGCATGGCGAGCAGCATAAATAGGTTTTAGAGTATATGGGTCTAAACCGGTGTAATACATCTCTGTAGCCAAAGTCATAGGTGTAGGGGTAAAATCTTGCACTTGTTCCAACTGGAAATTTAATGCTTTCGTCTCTACAGCCAACTCTGCCATATCTTCTGGAAGACAACCGGGGTGACTTGAAATGAAATAAGGAATAATTTGTTGTCGTAACTGTTCGCGGTCGTTTAAAGTATCGAACTGTTTTTTAAACTCTTTGAAAAGTTTAAAACTTGGTTTACGCATAACATTAAGCACTGCATCGCTGGTATGTTCTGGTGCCACTTTCAGACGCCCGGAAACATGATTGACAATAAGTTCGCGCGTATATTCTCGATTGGCTTGATTTAGTGCCTCATTGTCGTGTCGGTGTAACAATAAATCATAACGCACACCACTTCCAATAAAGCTCTTTTTAATAGATGGCAAAGCATCTACTTTTCGATAGAGTGATAATAGCGGACGGTGATCGGCATCTAAGTTTCTACATACCGAAGGAAAAATACATGAAGGACGACGACATTTAGCACACTTGTCGGCATCTAAACCCTTCATAGCATACATATTTGCCGATGGACCACCTAAATCGCTTAAATAGCCTTTAAAATCGCTATCACGACTAATGGTTTTCACCTCTTTCAAAATTGACTCCTCACTACGCGACACCACATACTTACCTTGGTGCATAGAGATAGTGCAGAAAGCGCAACCTCCAAAGCAACCGCGATGTGTATTGACAGAAAAACGAATCATATCGAATGCAGGAATCTGTTTTCCTTTATATTTTGGGTGAGGAAGACGTGTAAAGGGAAGTTCATACACCTGATCTAAAGCCTCGCCACTCATTGTAGCATATGGAGGATTCATCACCACATAACTATTGCTACACTGCTGCGCTATAGGTTGTTGAGTCATCTTATTCGACTCTTGCTCTATGATTTTAAAATTCTCGGCAGCTTTACGTTTATCGCGTTCTGCTTGATGGTGTGCATGAAGCCATAAGAACGATTCGTCTTGAGGCTTATCGGGAGTTAGATAACCTATTTGTGGTAAATCATAACAGGCTTTAATGTCGTTAGTTTCCTGTAATCGTTTTACTAAAGCACGCACAGGCTCTTCGCCCATACCGTAAATCAAAAGGTCGGCCTTAGAATCTACTAAAATAGATTTGTGGTAAGAGTCGCTCCAATAGTCATAGTGTGAGAAACGTCGTAAGCTCGCTTCAATACCTCCAATCACTACCGGTACATCAGGATAGAGTTCTTTCAAGATATTTGAATAGACCGTTGTGGCCCTATCGGGTCTAAATCCGGCTTTACCATTGGGCGAATAGGCATCGTTAGAGCGTAATCTACGGTTTGCTGTATAGTGATTCACCATGGAATCCATACACCCTGCCGAGATGGCAAAGAAGAGACGAGGACGCCCCATCTTCTTAAAATCGCGATAGTCGCCACGCCAGTCAGGCTGAGGAACAATGGCAACACGTAACCCTTCGGCTTCTAAGACTCTGCCTATAACTGCCGCTCCAAAAGAGGGGTGATCTACATAAGCATCGCCACTGAAGAGCACTACATCTACTTCATCCCATCCTCTTATTTCTAACTCTTTCTTGGTGGTGGGCAACCAATCGCTCAATTGATAATTCATAGTGGGTGCAAAGATACAGATAATACCATTAATAGCCAAAGGGTTACAACAGAGCTAATGCTAATTATCATCAAGAAATTGCACCTTATTACCTATTTTCTTTAAAAATAAAATTTTAATTTTGTTGCTGTTATCAAAAGGTAACTCTATTTTTGTGCGAGAATCAAAACTGAAAATAAACTATGAAAAATATATTAATTACTGGTGCCTCTTCAGGTTTTGGCCGTGCCATAGCATTGAAATTGAAAGAGAAAGGGTATACTGTATATGGCACTAGCCGTAAAGCCAATGCTACTTTAGAAGGGGTAAACATGCTGCAAATGGATGTTACTAATCGAGACTCCATAGAACGTGCCGTGGAAGAGATGATAGCACAGGTGGGTACTATAGATTGTTTAATAAATAATGCCGGTAATGGAATTGGAGGTGCTGTAGAGTTGGCTACCGACCAAGAGATTGCTTTGCAAATGGAGTGTAATTTCCATGGTGTGGTAAAGGTGTGCCAAACAGTGCTGCCCTATATGCGCAAGCAGAAACAGGGATTAATAATAAATATGAGTTCCATAGCAGGAGTTTTCACAGTTCCTTTCCAAGGCTTTTACTCCATCTCTAAACGTGCTGTAGAGGGATTCAGTGAAGCATTGGCATTAGAGTGTAATAAGTTTGGTATCAAAGTGGTTATAGTTGAGCCGGGAGACTTTGCGACAGGTTTCACCGGTAACCGTCAAATCTCCAATCGCACAATGAGCTGTGAGAATTATGGGCCTATTTTTGAGAAGGTGTTAAAACAAATTGAGCAAGACGAAGCTAATGGAGGGACGCCAGAGATGTTGGCAGACAAAGTGGTTAAGATTGTAGAAACACCTAATCCAAAGTTTAGATATATTGTTGCGAAGGACCCCATGCAAAACGTCTCCGTATGGGCCTATAAGCATCTACCCTACTCGCTCTATAAGAAAGTACTGCGCATGTTTTATCACATGTAACATGAATAGATTAAACCTATATGAGTTTTAAAGAGTTCAGACTCACTACTTCTCTATGAAAACAACAGAGGCTTCTAACTTAATAAGTTAAAAGCCTCTGTTGTTTTATATCATTCAATAAGGTTATACGGCTACTACTCCCGGAATGTGTGGGTGAGGATTGTACCCTTCGAGAGTAAAGTCCTCAAATTTAAAGTCGAAAATAGAATTCACTTCAGGGTTTAAAATCATTTTAGGCAGCGCACGTTCTTGACGCGAGAGTTGTAACTGCACTTGCTCTAAATGATTCATATAAATATGTGCATCGCCAAGTGTATGAACAAATTCTCCTGGTTCTAGGCCGGTTACCTGAGCCATCATTAATAGTAATAAGGCATAAGAGGCAATATTAAAAGGGACGCCTAAGAAGATGTCGGCACTACGTTGATAGAGTTGTAAGCTTAACTTACCATTTGCCACATAGAATTGAAAGAAAGCATGACAGGGTGGCAAGTGCATCTCGTCTAATTGTCCTACATTCCATGCACTAACAATCATGCGTCGAGAGTCTGGGTTATTTTTAATGGTCTCTATGACTTCCGATATTTGGTCTATATGTCCTCCCGAATAGTCGGGCCACGAACGCCACTGATAACCATAAATAGGTCCTAATTCGCCATTGGCATCGGCCCATTCATTCCAAATACGCACACCATGTTCTTGTAGGTATTTTACATTGGTATCGCCTTGTAGGAACCAAAGCAACTCATATACTATAGATTTGAGGTGCAATTTCTTTGTTGTAAGCATGGGAAATCCCTCTGCTAGATTAAAGCGCATTTGATGTCCAAAAACGCTTTTGGTTCCGGTTCCGGTACGATCTGTTTTTAAGGTACCTTCTAATAAAACACGTTCTAAGAGTTCTTTATATTGTTTCATCTTCTATATTCTGGTCTTACAATAAAATGATTGTAGTAATAATTTAGTACAAGTTATAGGTTGTTTTTATGACCTTAAACTCTGTACGACGGTTTATTTGATTAGCCACCTCTTGCTGTTCGGGTGTTAAAGTCAATATCAATTCGGGAGTTAATACCATAGCATCTTTCAAGAATCGGTATTTCTTTGCCAAAGCAACATCTACTGTTACCGGAGAGTTCGGGCCATACCCTTTAGGAGTTAAACGCCCTTTGTCTACACCTGCCTTAATTAAATAGTCGACTACCGACTGTGCACGTTTCTGCGAGAGTTCAATATTGTAACTCTCTGTACCTACCATATCGGTATGAGCAGAGATTTCAATGGCTATATTGGGGTTATCGTTCAAGAGTTTTATCAAAGCATTCAATCCCTCTTCCGACTCTGGTGTAAGGTTCCATTTGCCAAATTCGTAAAAGATATTATCCATCTTAACGGGTTTACTAATAGATGCTAATTGGAAATCTTGATTAAAGTCTTTACTATCGTCCAATAATAATGTATTCATTTTACCCGATTGATTCAAGTAACCTCTACTAGATGCCATCATAACATACTCTACTCCTTTTTGAAGAATTATGCGATATGAACCATCCTTTTTAGTGCGAAGTTTTACATTATCTCCATTATTGCCCACTAATCGCACAGTGGCGTCATTAATTAGATCTCCCTTTTCATCGCGCACAACTCCCTGAATAGCATATACTAATGGAGGTAATTCGAAGTAAAAGAGACGATCTGTAGCACGACGTTGGTCTCTATTTGACGACATATAGCCCCGTTCATTATTTCCTTCGAAAGTGATACCGAAATCATCGGCCGATGAGTTTATTGGATGTAACATGTTTTGAACGGTCCAATTCTCAAGAGAGTCTTGTGTTGCTTTAAAGATATCTAATCCACCAAAACCAGGATGTCCGTTTGAGGAGAAGTATAATGTACCATCTTGTCTGAAATAAGGAAACATCTCATCGCCCGCAGTATTGATAGAGCCACCGGCATTGATTGGGTATCCCCATGAAGATCCATCTTGCTCTACATACCAAATATCCTTACCACCATATCCGCCAGGTGCGTCGCTAACAAAATAGAGACGGTCGCCATTAGGAGTTATAGCAGGGTGTGCAACACTAATACTACTATCGGGGAATAGAGTCACTAGCTCTGCTTCTGTCCACTCTCCCCCCGACCGACTACTACGGTATATCTCGGCTGCAATATGCTCCTCTCTGGCTCTAGTAAAGTAAAGTGTCTTACCGTCGGGCGAGAAGGCTACTACTCCCTCATCGTCTGGTGTATTTACGGCACCTTCCAATAACGATGGAGACTCCCATTTTCCAGAATTATTCTTACGTACTGTAAATATGTTGTGCGAAGCTACACCGGTAATAGGGCTATTCTTACGGTTATTCTCCACCTCACGATTTGAGGTAAAGACCAAACTCTCCCCTTCTGCATCTACATACATAGGAGACATATCGGAGTTTCTACGCGACTTGAATTCGTTAGCCTCCCTAATTTTGTATCTACTATTGATAGTTTTCCATGTGGCCACCTCTTCAGTAGAACGTAGCCCTGCTAAAGCTTCTAATGAGGTTGGATTTTCTTGAAGATAGGCAGCGTAGTTGGTTGCTGCATCTTTATAGTTCCCTATAGCATGCAATGATTTAGCATTATAGAGATATACAAGTGGTTCGTCGTACTTATAACGTATAGCACTTGTAAAGGCGCGAGAAGCACTGCGGTGATTATTTATGCGGCGATAGCTATCGCCCATTTTGAAACTCACTTCGGCTTTGAGTCTTCGTTGTTTCTGCGAAGAGATTTTGTTCTGTACTTTTCGGTAACGTTCGGCAGCAGCATAATACTCTCCTGCCTCATAACGTTGGTCGGCTTTACGAAGTCGAGAAGCCGTACTACAACCTGTTAGAAGTAATATTAAAAGTATCGGGACAATGTATGTAATCTGTTTCTTATGCATTTATATTGTAACGTAGTATCTTTAATTTTATTGAGTATAAAGAACAAATTAGTGCACAAAAAGGAGTTATTTAATAGTGATTTTCGAAATTCGCCCATCGACAGTAGTCAATATAAATCCTGTTTGCCCAATGGGTGTAACTTTATGCAATAAAGAGTTACTCAACTTATAGCGCCATAAAGTATTGCCTGTTTGTTTATCTAGTGCTATAAGTTCTCCATTCTTAGTTGAAATAAGTACCCAATTATCGTGAGCCACAAGTTCTGTTTTATTCCTATCCATACCTATTCCAGTTTGTGCTTCAAAGACTCTGGCTGGTACTCTTGCTACAAGATTTAAGGCTACAATAGAATCATTAGTTGTGCGAGCATATAGAATATGTTTTGCTGAATCTGTGCCCAATGATCCAGAAATACGATAGTCTGAATAATTAAAAAGCGTATTCCCACTTCTTAAATCAATAACTACAATCTCTTGCGAAGGAGTTACAGAAGCAATTCTTTCGCCCACCAATAGTTGTGGAACTGTTGTAATGCCCTCTTTCTGCCATATTAAAGAGCCATCGTTTTTATTTAAAGCATAAAGAATATTGTTTGAACTTAGAAATAACACTTGACGCTCTGTCACTATAGGTGCGGTTTCAACATAACCCGATACGCCTTGATATTGCCACTTTTCTAATCCGTCGTTCAAGCCAATAGCTCTAAAAAATCCGTCGCTACTGCCAATATATACAACACCGTTATCCACAGATGGCGTTGCTACTACCGGACGATTAGTACTCAGTTTCCATGCTAAAGTTCCATGCTCTTGATTTATAGAGTATATATTATTATCTGTTCCACCTACAATCACTTTACCATCGGCAATAACTGGTGCAGAAGCAATCTTACTTCCTATATTATATTTCCAAATAGATTTACCTTTTACAGTTGAGATGGCATGTATCACTCCTTCATTATCGGCATATACAACCATATCTTCATTTACTGCAGGCGCAGCAAGTATTGCTTTTTTTGTATTGACATCCCAATCTCTTTTTACCTGTCGAAAGCGACTATTTACAGCGTAAATAAGTTTCAATTTACTATTTTGTTCTACCTATACTTTAGGTTGTATCGACAAAGATCCCCCTTTTTTAGCTTCTTCCTCCGGTGCTTTGTGCCTGATATCATGTGAATCGTATCTAGCATAGATGGTATCATTTCCTTTCCGCTCTTTACCACGTTGCATGGGTCGGTTTTTTACTTCTGGTGGCGCTTTCACTGTATCCTTAAAGTGAACGTTATATTTGCACACACATACCC
>CAMTOX010000069.1 GCA_947074225.1 uncultured bacterium | reverse complement strand
CGAGATTTCTGAATGTGACTGGAGTTCAGACGTGTGCTCTTCCGATCTAACGTGAGAAGGAACATTTAGCACGCATGCTTACCATAGCACGCGATTATGCACGTAGTAAAGGCTTTACTGGTACATTCTTAATTGAGCCTAAACCTATGGAGCCTACAAAACATCAGTACGACGTAGACTCTGAAACTGTTATTGGATTCTTAAAAGCACATGGTTTAGATAAAGATTTCAAACTAAACATAGAGGTCAATCACGCTACCTTGGCAGGTCATACATTCGAACATGAATTGGCTGTAGCAGTAGACAATGGCATGTTAGGAAGTATTGATGCTAACCGCGGCGACTATCAGAATGGCTGGGACACAGACCAATTCCCTATTGATCAATATGAATTGACTCAAGCTATGATGCAAATTATTCGCAATGGTGGATTAGGTAATGGAGGTACAAACTTCGATGCAAAAACTCGGCGCAATAGCACTGACTTAGAAGATATATTCATTGCTCATATTGCTGCTATGGATGTTATGGCGAAAGCGCTAATGAATGCTGCCGATATTATTGAGAACTCTCCAATACCAACAATGTTAAAGGAACGTTATGCCTCTTTTGATAATGGCGAAGGAAAAGCATTCGAAGAGGGTAAATTAAACCTCGAAGAGTTAGTGAATTACGCTAAAAAGCATGGCGAACCAAAACAAACCAGTGGTAAACAAGAGCTTTACGAAGCTATTCTTAACATGTATATCTAACTCTTTATAGGTTCTACCAAGGTAATACTTGGTAGAACCTTTTAACCTTAACATAAACCATGAAAGAAGGAAGTAAATTATATTTAGCATGTGTAACCTTAGTAGCTGTATTAGGCGGACTACTTTTTGGTTACGATACTGCCGTTATATCCGGTGCCGAACGTGCCTTAGAGGCATTCTTTAGCTTAGGCGACTTCGGATATAATAAGTTTTGGCATGGTGTTACAGCCTCAAGTGCCTTATTAGGATGTGTTATTGGTGGTTCTATATCTGGACTATTGGCTAATGGATTAGGCCGTCGCAACTCTTTACGCCTAGCTGCCCTACTCTTTTTCTGTTCGGCTTTAGGAAGCTACAATCCTGAATTTCTATTCTTCACTAAAGGAGAACCCACCTTTAGTCTACTCATAGTATTCAATATCTACCGTATTATTGGTGGTATTGGTGTAGGGCTTGCCTCTGCCATTTGTCCAATGTACATTGCCGAACTTGCTCCAGCAAATATCCGCGGAACATTAGTATCGTGTAACCAATTCGCCATAATTTTTGGTATGTTGGTGGTTTACTTTGTGAATTATCTAATTAGAAACAGCCTTGGTACTACTCCTGAAATGATTGAAGAAGGGATGATTCAAGTGGGATGGCGTAGAATGTTCCTAAGCGAAGCCTTCCCGGCAGCACTATTTGGATTGCTTCTATTCTTTGTGCCTAAAACACCTCGTTATTTAGTATTATCGGGACAAACAGAGAAAGCTTATAAGGTATTAGCCAAAATAAATGGACAAAATGAAGCGACTACTATTCTCGAACAAATTAAGCAAACTGTGCAAGAGAAGTCGGAGAAATTATTCTCATACGGTATAACTGTAATTATTGTTGGTATTCTTCTCTCCATATTCCAGCAGGCAGTAGGTATAAATGTTGTGTTATATTATGCTCCACGTATATTTGAAAATATGGGTGCCACCGGCGATGCCTCTATGATTCAAACTGTTGTGATGGGTATTGTAAACATTGTATTTACATTAGTAGCCATATTTACTGTCGATCGTTACGGACGTAAACCACTACTAATAATAGGTTCTATTGGTATGTTCATAGGCATGATTGCCTTAAGCATCTTATCTTTTAGCAATACCATAGGTATAACTGCCTTAATATTTATCATTATATATACGGCATCATTCATGATGAGTTGGGGACCTATCTGTTGGGTATTAATTTCAGAGATATTCCCAAATACCATCCGTGGTAAAGCGGTTGCAATAGCTGTAGCAGCGCAATGGATTAGCAACTTCATTGTATCAAGTACTTTCCCTTCACTTTCTGAATGGAGTGTGGGTGGAACCTACTTAATCTATGCTACTTTTGCTTTCTTATCGGCCCTATTCGTATGGAAAATGGTACCGGAAACAAAAGGCAAAACATTGGAAGATATGAGTCGTTTATGGAAAAAATAGGTAAGTGCAATATGCCTAAAACAACTTGTTCTTTAATTTGATAATAATTGTATATAATGGTCGAATGCTGTTTAATCCTTGGATTGAACAGCATTTGTCATTTATAGGTAATAGCAGAAACTACAAATAGACTTATTATTAAGGTAGAATACTCTAAGAGTGAAGTAATATCAATATTGCACATAAATTAATTCTAAAAAAGAACGAATAAGTATCTATACTTACAATGATATTACATGAGGCTTTATGGTGGCATCATGATTTGCGATTACAGCTACACAATTAGAATCTTCCGACTGTAGTTGAACCCAATTGAGTGCTTCAAGCATCTCCTCTTTATCATAGTTTAATCCTGGAAGGATAAGGTCATTCCACGACTTACTGCCATAACCACAGTCGGCAGTGAGTAGTATAAATTTATTATTATTGGTAATCTTTACTGTACACATACCTTTGCTATGTCCGGGTGTGTAGACTAATTGAATCACTCCATCGCCATAAAGATCATAAGAACGGTGCGCTATACCTTCGTTAGAGGCTCTATATTCAAAGAGCTTTAATGGGACTCCCTCCCACATGGATTTCTTATAACGTACAGGATTTCCCATAGCACCATCATACTCTAAATTATTTACCATAATAGATTTGGCATCGGCAACTAATTTTAATCCACTCACATGATCGCAGTCTAAATGTGTTAACACTACTTTATCAATATCGGATGTTTTATATCCCAACTTCTGTAACTGTTCATTAATTGCTTCTCCTTCTGGCAAATATGCCTTATTAGCTAAATATAGAAACGGCCCTAAATAACTAAACATGTGGTTTCTAACATCGGTATGACAACCGGTATCAACCAATACTAACCTTTTAGGATGTTCTATTAAATAGGCCGATACCGGTAGTGTAATTTCATGCACTTTAGAGCGAAATAACCCTGTAAATGCTAATGGATTATGACTTTCACCTGTCGAGAAGGCCAATTCTGAGTCTACTATAACTACACCACTATTTAAAACATGAATATTTATTCTACACATAATATGATTTTGCTCAGTCTCTATTGAGTATTAACAATTTATAAATATCTAACTACTATTATGCCAAAAAACAATAAACATCGCCTTTGAAAAGTTAAAAACAAAACTTTAACGTTATATATTAGAGACTTATAGGCATTCTAAACCCTCATTAGTCCTTATATAACAAGTAATAGTATCAATTTGTTATTATTTTCTATATATTGGATATCGCTATTTCTCCTTCACCTCCACTAGTCTAAACTTTGAGGTGAATGATTTCTCATTTTGAAACATTATCATTGTTACAACAATTTAATAATCTCAATTCACCCATAAAACTCTATTATATAACAATTTTGGAACAACGATTGAATACATCAATCTGTGTCTATGTTCTAAAATAGTAGCCAATAGTGTTTCATCTTAGTATAAACACACTTTTCATTATGCTGCACTATTTTAGAAACGAATTTAAATGTATAACAATCTAATTTTATAGCTATGAACGACGTAATGGAATGGATCTCATTGTTTTTTGTAATGTCGGGTGTGGTTTCGGCAATTATTATTTCCTGCGACTTACCTCAGCATAAGCAAATGATGAAGATTATGAATGTAGTTTGGGTATTAACAGGGCTTTGGGCAAGTTACTTAGCACTATGGGCATACTTCTCTTTTGGAAGAGGTAAACATACGGTTATAAACAATTATAATAAGCCAGGAGAAGATTATAACCCCACTTCAGATATGCAGATGGATAGAGACCCTAAACGTCAAGACAAGGGTATGCCTAAAGCAAATCAACAACTGGAAGTTAAAGAGATGGACCCAAATATGAAGATGGACCCTACCATGCCTAATATGAAAATGAGCGATATGGATATGAAAGAGATGAAGATGCCTATGCACGACAACTCTGACACCATGGCCGACTCTAATAAAAGCATGAGCAACTCCATCAATACCACGCAGGAAGAAGCAAACAAAATGGACCCAAATATGAAGATGGACCCTGCTATGCCGAATATGAAAATGGGCGATATGGATATGAAAGAGATGAAGATACCTATGCACGACAACTCTGACACCATGGCCGACTCTAATAAAAGCATGAGCAACTCCATCAATACCACGCAGGAAGAAGCAAACAAAATGGACCCAAATATGAAGATGGACCCTGCTATGCCGAATATGAAAATGGGCGATATGGATATGAAAGAGATGAAGATACCTATGCACGACAACTCTGACACCATGGCCGACTCTAATAAAAGCATGAGCAACTCCATCAATACCACGCAGGAAGAAGCAAACAAAATGGACCCAAATATGAAGATGGACCCTGCTATGCCAGATATGAAAATGGACGGTATGGATATGTCTATGAGTATGAAGCACAAGAAATGGCAGTCTATTGCTCTATCGGCATTTCATTGCGGTGCAGGATGCACTCTTGCCGACTTAATTGGAGAGTGGTTCACCGTATGGGTACCTATACAGATTGGAGGGTCACTCATTGCTGGACAGTGGGTATTCGATTTCTGCTTAGCTTTAGTAATAGGAGTATTCTTTCAATTCTTTGCTATTAGACAAATGGAGAAAATATCTGCCGGAAAAGCATTTGGAAAGGCTATTAAAGCCGACTTCTTCTCACTAACCTCCTGGCAAGTAGGTATGTATGTGTGGATGTCGATAGTTTTCTTTGCCATTTTCAAAGGATTAGAGTACCAAAAAGATACTTGGACATTCTGGTTTATGATGCAAGTGGCCATGTTAATAGGTTTCTTCTTTGCCTACCCAACAAATGCTTTGCTCATTAAATTGGGCATTAAAAAAGGAATGTAGAACCTTCATGAGAAGAAATTTGTAGTAAAACACCTATAAGGTATAAACTCAATGCCTTGTTAAATATAAATGGGTTAACCTTATGTATAACAAATAATAAAAGTATTCTTATAGCCAATTGGCATAACTATTTTAGCATTAAAAATAGGAGATTTATTTTCACTGTTGCTTTAGCATTACGAACTATGCTATAAAACAGAGAAAGTAAATCGCCTATTAGTAAATAATAAAACTCCAAAAAGATAAAGCATCATTCAAATCACTTCGCTTACATAAAGTGATTCAAACACCTCTGCATACGCTTCTTGCAATGACTCACCATTTACTTAACACACAAACATACGGTCAAAAGTTCATTGTTGCACCACACCAAATAGATAGTAGCTCATATTACGAGTGTTTATCAATCAATAACATTTCATCTTTTAAAACCACC
This sequence comes from uncultured bacterium, assembly GCA_947074225.1. Classification (GTDB taxonomy): domain Bacteria; phylum Bacteroidota; class Bacteroidia; order Bacteroidales; family Paludibacteraceae; genus CAMTOX01. The sequence goes on along the minus strand of CAMTOX010000069.1, from coordinate 2,801 downwards.
CAAAACCATCAATAATTAAGGGTTCTTTTATAATGAATCGTTTTAGAAATCCTCTTTATTCATTACCTTTGTCGATACAACAAACTTAGCAAGTATGAGTCAAATCACTCCTATCAAAGTATATAAAGCATCGGCAGGTTCAGGCAAGACCTATCGTCTAACCTATCAATACATACTTCTTCTTTTTCAATCTCAATATCTCAAGCCTCATAAACGCATCTTGGCAGTAACCTTTACAAATAAAGCGACTGCGGAAATGAAGTCCCGTATTTTACGCGAGCTCCATGAACTCTCTATAGGTTCAGACCATGGGTATCGGCAAATGCTTAAGGCAGACCTTCCGAAGCTTACCGACAGTAAAATCACAGAGCTATCAAAGCGCTACCTCACCGAGCTTTTGAACGACTATTCAGGCTTTAAAATACAAACCATAGATGGTTTCTTTCAACAGCTTGTAAGAGCCTTTTCAAGAGAGATAGGGCTTGCTGGAGGCTACCAAATAGATTTAGATAGCGAGAAAGCCTTGGAGAAAGGGGTAGATAATCTTCTCTCTCAATTGGATAAGAAAGAGCATAAAAACCTTTTAGCTTGGCTAACAGCCTTCTCCGAAGAGCGCATTGAGGATGGTAAATATTGGGAACCACGTATGGATATTATCAAACTAGCCAAAGAGATATTCAAAGAGACCTATGCCGCAAATGCCGACTCACTAAATGAAAAACTCAACGAACCTCACTTCTTAAGTAACTACAAAAGCGCTCTGAATGGCGTAATTAAAGCATTTGAAGAGAAGATTACAGATATTACTAATAAAGCCAATGCCATTATAGTGCAGTTTGGATTAGAGTACGGCGACTTTAACCGTGGCAAAACAGGATTTATTAGCCATTTCAATAGCGAGACTTTAAAAAACAAAGAGTACCTACTCACAAATACTTTTATTATAAATGCTGCGAATGTAGAAAATTGGTACACCAAGACCTCTAAGAAGAAAGCAGAGATTGAAGGGGCATATCAACAGGGATTGGGCAATTTAGCAGTGCAACTCGTAAACCTTACCGACGAAGATTCGTGCCAACTTAAGGACTATATTTCGGCCAAAGTAATTCTAAAAAACCTCTATGTATTGGGTATTCTCTCCGATATTGTAAAGCAGGTAAATGAAGATAGCAAAGAAGATAATCGGATGTTGATAAATAACACCACCGATTTCCTTAAGCGCATTATCCAAGGCAGTGAAACCCCTTTCATCTATGAAAAAACCGGTGTCACTATTGATCACTATATGATAGATGAGTTTCAAGACACCTCGCGCATGCAGTGGGAGAATTTCATCCCGCTTTTACATGAGAGCGTATCGCAGGGTAATGACAACCTTATTGTAGGCGATGTTAAACAAAGTATCTACCGTTTTCGCAATTCCGATTGGCATATACTTCATGAAGATGTGGACCAAATTTTTGGACAAAATGTAGAGACCAACCATTTAGAGACCAACTACCGTAGTGATCATCGCGTTATTGAGTTCAACAACAACTTTTTTGAAGAGACTATAAATTCACTCTCTGCCGACTTTCCTGGTAAAGAGGAGGAGGTTAAAAAGGTATATAGTGCCTTAAAACAATACCCTAGAAAGGAGGATCAGAAGGGTACTATAGCAGTAAACTTTTACCAAGAAAGTAAAGAGAGTAGCTGGAAAGAGCAAGCATTAACACAATTGGGAAGTCAAGTGCAGGCACTACTTTTAAAAGGATATCAATATCATGATATGGCAGTGCTTACCCGTACAGGTGAGGAAGCTACAGAGGTGGCTACTTTTTTACTTGAACAAGGCCATGAAGTGCTCTCCAACGAAGCGTTGGTAATTCAGAGTGCACCATCGGTACAACTTCTTTTAGCCACCATGCGCTATTTGAAACGACCTACCGACGACTATAATCGTGCACTCTTTACAATGCTCTATCAACGGGTCAACAACCCCCAAGAATCTATTGAGAAACTGCACAATACCATTTCGGCTAAAAATGTAGACTATATAGAGTGGGAAACAACACTCTTTGGACCGGAGAAAGCTGCCGAGCTACAACAAATTAGACACTTCCCTCTCTTTAAGATGGCAGAATCGTTAGTTGTGTGGTTATCGCTGCAAAATCAGAAACTGGACATACCTTTTATACAGGCCTTTCAAGATCATGTTCACCATTATGCCAACGAAGTATCGTCCGACATAAATATCTTCTTAAATTATTGGGAAGAGAAAGGAGCTAAGAACTATATCTCGGCGCCCGAAGGACAAAATGCTATACGCATCATGACCATACATAAATCTAAAGGTTTAGAATTCAACGTGGTATTTATACCCTTCTGCGATTGGAGCTTCACTCCAAAATCGTCTATCTTTTGGGCACAACCACAAACCAAACCATTCAATGCCCTTGAACTGCTACCTCTTAACTATAGTGATAAACTTATGAGGAGTTGGTTTAGAGACGACTATTTAAGTGAAAAATTAAACTATTACTTAGACACACTTAATGTGGCCTACGTAGCCTTCACACGTGCTTGTAAGGCACTATATATAGGCGCACCATATAAAGAAGATGAGAAGTCAAAAAAGTTCTCACAGCTAATGCTAAACTATCTGACCAATACAAAGGAATGGGATGTTGAATCTTTATGTTATAGCATTGGTGAGATTGACACCCGAGAGAGTAAACGCAATGCCGCACGGTTAATACCAAGTGGATATATTTCCGAAAAGTAGACACAGGGTGAAAGGCGAGTTAAATTAAGTTTCAACG
>CAMTOX010000068.1 GCA_947074225.1 uncultured bacterium | reverse complement strand
ATGTTGGGCATTGCCTATGAAGATCGTTACCGTTGGCATAAGTTGGTGAAGGAGTAATTGGTTTGCACGAATGTGAATGGATGGGGAGTTTAATGCTCACTTTGCTCGCGGAGAATGCTTATTTTATTCGCGGGGAGGAGTAGCAAGGTGTTTATTGGTTGTGATTTATCTCTATTATAGCACAATGTTTTAGTAGATTCGGAGTGTGCTCCGTCTGGAGTACAGAGAGTGTCGCACACGCACCTTTCAGGCGCAAGATGTTGGGGTGTGTCTGTCCGTGGGTAGCACTTCGCTCACCCAGGGTTATTCACAAGTTCCTTCTTTGGGGAAGACCTACCATTTGTTGCTGGTTGGTAGATGCCTTTTGATGCCTTGGCAGACGGAGCACGCTCCGTCTCTACTGGAGGTTTGTGGGATAATTGACTCTCTTACTGTTGCTAGTTTTCCAATCGGTGCTGTATCTTTTTTCGTCACAACGTGGCAAAATATATTAGTCCATGGCAAAGCGGAGCGTCGCCATGGGTAAAAGATGAAAACCATTTAATCGCCCATGGCGTCATGTTGTTTGCCATGGGTTGGATTATGATACCCCTTCAGGATTGTTTGCAATCGCTGAGAAAGAGTTGCATAGTGTATTGCTTTGTGATTATATGTGTTTATTACAAAGGTTTTTAGTAGAGACGGAGCGTGCTCAGTCTGGAGTACAGAGAGTGTCGCACACGCATCTTTCAGAGCGCAATGTTCGGTAAATTCTCTTTTACCCATGACCCCATGTTGTTTGCCATGGGCTGGATTTTATTACCCCTTCAGTATTGTTTGCAATCACTGCCAGCAGTAAGGTGCATAACGTGCGGTTAGGAATCATTTTGTACTGATCATGCTGATAATGATACAGGGTTTATAGCTATTTTTAAATCTCTGATTAAGTTGGAGATATTTGATTATATTTGCAAAATATTATACAATGTTCACGAGAATATAAAAGGTTCTTTTTTCTCATGAGCAGTGAAGAAATAAGAACCTATTTTTATTAATCAAGCTTGAGAGATTTGCATTTGCAAGTTGCATTCAGCATAAATTTTAAACCAAATGGACCATCTTCAAAATCTTTTGCGTAAGAGTTTCAAAACCGATTCATACTTGTCGTCTTTTAAACTGATGTTATATTTTAGCTTTATTATAGAAGTCATTATTACCGGATCTGTCATTAGGAGTGGTGTAAGTAATAGTAGCACTATCATTATCACTGCTCTATTGGGCATTATATTGATTATAAATGTTGCCGAGGTTTATAAATATATGAAGTGGAATAGGTTTGTTTTTGCACTGCCTAATCTATATGAAATTATCATTGTGATAGTGATGATGTATGTCTCTGTATTTACTTTCTCCTATGCATCACTCTACATCACTCTATTTAATATTGTAGTTTGTATTGGTTTCTTGGGTCTTGTTCTATTATTTCCATTAGCGATATCCAAGTTTAAAGATAAAATGAATCAAAGTGATTATAGTGCAGAATTTAGATTCGCTATTTACCTTTTTGCATTGTTGTCTTTTATTCTATTTACGATGCAATATCGGCATTGTGAAATATCAGAGTTGGAAGCAGCTCTTTCTTTAAAAGGATAGTACATTTTTACAATAGTTCGTTAATTTTTAATCGATTATTGCTGAACTGTTGATATAATATAATCAGTTTCTTTTTGCTTAGTCTCGGCAGATAGCGTATGCCTCACCCGTGTTGGGTTAAATTTATTAATGATCACAAATAAATGAATGTATCATAGATAACTATAGGTTTGATTTATTGTCGGAGGTTTTCAACTGCTTAAATTATTATTGCGGGCACCAGGTTGGGCAGAATTGTACTATTCTTAGATGGTTTTAATTTTGGGGTAGATTAGTTTAATTTTAGTGTTTCCTAATAAACCGAAGTATAAGAGATTATGTTTCATCTGTTTTAAAAACATTAATCTTTAGTGCGATAATAAATACACAAATGAAGTTAAACAAAAAGTGTGTAGACAAAAAATAATTTATACTTTTGTGAAATTGTATAATATATAAGATGTAAGTGTGATATGAAGTCAATTTTTTTGCTGATAAAGCGGTTTGTACCAAAATATAAAATGTATGTTGTTTGGAATTTTGTTTTTAATCTTCTCTCCACACTCTTCAACCTATTCTCTTTTGCAGCCATAATTCCTATTTTGCAAATCTTGTTTGGTATGCAAACAGAAAGGCATGATTTTATTGCATGGGGCTCTACGCATGGTTTCGATGCCTTTGTGAAAACATTGACCAATAATGCTTATTATTATATAGAACAAATTATTGAAACTTCCGGTCCGGTAATGGCACTCTTTTATTTGGGACTGTTCCTTATTGTCATGACCTTATTTAAAACCGGTACCACTTACTTGGCAAGTGCTTCTTTAGTTCCTGTACGTACCGGTGTACTACGCGATATACGTAACCAGATATTCCAAAAAATGATGCGCTTACCGCTTGCTTATTTTAGCAATGAGCGCAAGGGAGATATTATGTCGCGCATGACGAGTGATGTGGTAGAGATTGAAGCCTCTATTATGAGTTCGCTCGAAGTGATTTTTAAGAATCCTGTTCTTATAGTGGTCTATATCGGTGTGCTTTTTGCTTTGAGTTGGAAGTTGACGCTTTTTGTATTGGTGTTATTGCCCATTAGCGGTTATTTTATCGGACGAATTGGTCGTTCATTGAAACGTAAGTCATTACGCGGACAGCAACAAACCGGAGAATTGCTCTCTCAAATAGAAGAGAGTTTGGGTGGGTTGCGCGTGGTAAAGGCTTTCAATGCTGAGGAAAAACTTTCGGATCGCTTTGCTCAACTGAATGATACCATACGTAGAACCTTTAATAAAATTCACTCACGCTACTTATTGGCGCATCCTGTGGGTGAGTTTCTCGGTACTATGGTCATTGCTTTGCTGCTTTGGTTTGGCGGATATTTGATTCTTGATGGTAGCGGCGATCTCTCGGCACCACAGTTTATCTACTACTTAGTGATATTTTATAGCATAGTTCCACCTTTTAAAGACCTCTCAAAAGCGTCTTACAGTGTGCGCAAGGGTATGGCTTCGTTGGAACGCGTGGATGATATATTGAAAGCTGAAGATAAGTTGGCACAAAAACCAGATGCTGTGCAACTGCAATCGTTTGAACAGGCAATACGCTTTGAGAAAGTGTGGTTTAAATATAAAGAGAAGTGGGTGTTGCGTGATGTTGACCTTGAAATTCCTAAAGGTAAAACCATAGCATTGGTGGGACAGTCGGGTTCCGGTAAGTCTACCTTGGTAGATCTTATACCGCGTTTCTACGATGTGAATGAGGGAGCTATCTATATAGATAATCATGATATACGCAATGTGAATACCACAAGTTTACGTTCCTTGATGGGGAATGTGAATCAAGAGGCTATTTTATTTAACGATACTTTCTATAATAATATTACCTTTGGAGTGGAAAGTGCCACTATGGAGGAGGTAGAAGCTGCGGCACGTATAGCCAATGCGCATGATTTTATCATGGCAACTCCCGATGGTTATCAGACCATGATAGGCGATCGCGGCGGACGTTTATCGGGTGGACAGCGTCAGCGTATCAGTATAGCACGTGCCATATTGAAGAATCCTCCTATTCTAATTTTAGATGAAGCTACATCTGCTCTCGATACAGAGTCTGAACGCTTGGTACAAGAGGCTATTGAACATCTTATGAAGAACCGCACAGTAGTGGTGATTGCGCATAGACTATCGACCATTAAGAGTGCCGATGAGATATGTGTGATGCACGAAGGGGAGATTGTGGAGCGCGGACGTCACAAAGAACTCATTGCCCTTGATGGCTATTATAAGCGATTGGTTGATATGCAAAGTTTTTAATGATACCTAAGAATTGAAGTCTATATATATTAAAACTAAGAGACTATGAATAATTTTATATTTCGTAATCCTACAAAATTAATCTTTGGTAAGGGAACTATTTCTCAATTGCCTAAAGAGATTGATCCAACCAAAAAAGTGTTGTTGACCTTTGGTGGTGGCAGTGTGAAAAAGAATGGTGTATACGATCAAGTGATCAAAGCATTAGAAGGATATGATTTAGTAGAGTTTTGGGGCATAGAACCCAATCCTAAGGTGGAAACTTTGCGCAAAGCAGTAGCATTGGGTAAAGCAGAGAAAGTAGATATGGTATTGGCAGTGGGCGGAGGCTCTGTAGTCGATGGTTCCAAACTGATAGCTGCTTCAATCGTTTCTGAGTTGGATCCTTGGGCTTTGGTCTCTAACCGTTTCCCTATTACAGAATCTTTGCCTTTGGCATCTGTATTGACTTTGCCTGCTACCGGTTCAGAGATGAATAGCGGTGCTGTGATATCTAATGCCGAGACAAATGAGAAATTTGCTTTCTATTCATTCCATCCTGTGTTCTCCATATTAGATCCTGAAGTGACATTCTCTTTGCCAGAATTCCAAATATCGTGTGGTATTGCCGATACTTTTGTGCATACCATGGAGCAGTATTTGACCACTCCTGGACAATCACCATTGATGGATCGTTGGGCAGAAGGAATACTTTTGACCTTAATAGAGATAGCTCCGGAAATAATGGAAGATAAAACAAACTATGATTTAATGAGCGACTTTATGCTCTGTGCTACCATGGCACTGAATGGTTTTATCTCTATGGGTGTATCGCAAGACTGGACTACACATATGATAGGTCATGAACTCACAGCACTGAAAGGCGTGACTCATGGCGAAACTCTGGCTATTGTGCTTCCTGCTACTATGACTGTGCTTAGTGAACAGAAGAAAGGAAAGATATTGCAATATGGAGAACGTATTTGGGGAATAACTGAAGGTAGTGAAGGTGTGCGTGTGGCAGAAGCTATTGCTTGTACAGAACGTTTCTTCCGTATGTTAGGATTAAAGACACGTTTGAGTGAACTGGGAATAGGACAAGATACTATAGACGAGATAGAACGTCGGTTCAATGAACGCCAAGTGGCATTTGGAGAACGACAAAATGTGACCGGTCCGGTGGCACGTGCCATACTTGAAGAGTGTTTATAAATGGAAATAGAGAGGTTGTACTATGCGTTAGTACAACCTTTTTTAGTAAAATTAGATGCAGTGAAAAAATGAAGATAGAAGTATTAGGAAACTGCTGTGCTACCTGCCATGCAGAGTTTGAAAAGATAAAAAAAGCGGCCGCAGAGATAGATGCAGCCATAGAAGTAGAGCAAGTGGGCGATATAATGCGTATTCTGCAATATAAAGTATTGCAGACCCCTGCAGTAGTCATAGATGGTCAGGTGGTAAGTTTAGGACATCACCTGTCGTTACAAGAGGCAAAAGATTTAATAGAATCGCATATTAAATAAAACTGAAGGCTATGATGGATTGGCTAATGTCTCTGGCTCATCAGAGTGAATCTCCTTTATTGCTGGCTTTGATTCTAGGATTAGTTTTTGCTTTGGATCCTTGCCCCATGCTTACCAATATTGCCGCAATAGGTTATATCAGTAAAGATATCACCAATAAATACCGTGTTTTGGGTAACGGACTCATGTATGCCGTTGGACGTACATTGGCATATGGTGTTCTGGCTTATACCTTAATGGTGCTGGTACAAAGAGGTGGCAGTATATTCGGAGTGGAGCAATTCATAGAGAGTTACGGGCAATGGATTCTTGTAGTCTTTATGATTGTGATGGGAGTGTTGATGATAGTGGTAGATTATATTCCGGGACTGAAACTAGGAGTGTCTGCCGAAAAATTGCAGGGTCGTATAGGTGGTAGCGGCTGGGGGAGTTTCTTGCTTGGAATAGTACTCTCTTTAGCTTTTTGCCCAACCAATGCAGTGATATTTTTTGGTATGTTAGTGCCACTTTCTGCCACAGCAGTACAAGGTGAGTTGGCACCTTTTGTATTTGCTTTTGCAACCGCATTACCTGTAATATTGGTAGCATGGATAATCTCTTTTAGTCTCCAGAAAATAGGGACATTTTATAATTCTATCAAACGCATTGGGGTGGTGGTGCGATGGGTAGTTGGCATTATATTTATTGTAGTAGGCATATATCTTGCTATATCTACATGGATAACCGATGGTCATCATCATCATGAAGGATGTACAGAACATCATCATCATGAAGGGTGCGATCATAATCATTCTATACCTTATTTATTTATACCATAATAAACACAACGGTACCATATTATTAATCATTTAAAATCCTAATGTTATGATTTATGTAGTAGCTCACAACTTTGTGAAACCGGAATGTTTAGATGACTTTAAAGTCATTGCACAAGATCTTATTAAAGGCTCTCGCAGTGAAGAGGGCAATTGTTTTTACGATTTGAATACAGACAATGTAGATCCTTATCGATTAACTTTTATCGAAGGGTGGGAGAGTGATGAGGCATTGGCGGCACATCAACAAACGGATCATTTTACTTCACTTTTGCCAAAGCTTAAGGAGATGTGTGTTGGTGAAGGAGAAATTACAAAGTATTTTCCAGTCGATTTTGTAGGGTTGAAATAATGATATATCAATGATATGTTTTCTTTCTTTTAATTAAAAAGGGAACAAATGTTTTATAATATCATTATCGAAATATGTCTAAAATAGAGCTATCTTATTAAATAATAATGAGATGGCTCTATTTTTGTGTGTTTTCGTAGGGTATAGTTATTTTTCATTACCTTTGCCAACTTTATTTCTATTAGTTTTTTAAATTCTTATTTCTATTAGTTTTATGTTTAAAAGAAGACTTCTTTTATTGCCATTGTTGGCATTATCTCTTACTGTTACGTCACAAAATCTTCAACTTTTATATGACTTTGGTCATCTGATGTACGCCGATCTTAAAGAGCGTCCACAGCTTACAGCAACCTTCGAGATGTTTCATCCAGACCCATGGGGGAGTACCTATTTCTTTGTAGATATGGATATTAATGGTCAGGGAATTAAATCCGGTTATACAGAGTTAGCACGTGAATTGACCTTTTGGAAGTTTCCGGTTTCTATTCACTTGGAATATAATGGCGGATTGGACAATACGATGTCTTTTATGAATGCTTATTTAGGAGGTGCCACTTATTCTTATAATAATCAGGATTATACAGGCGGCGTATCTTTTAGCGCTATGTACAAATATATTCAGAATCATGCTCAACCCAATAGTTTTCAGTTAACCTTAGTTTGGTACTACCATTTTTATCATAATATGTTTACCTTTAGCGGCTATGCCGACTTCTGGAGAGAACCGCGCGAGTGGTTAGGAACAGAGTATATCTTCCTATCAGATCCTCAGTTTTGGTTTAATATCAATGCATTGAAAGGTGTTAATCCAAAAGCAAACTTAAGTATTGGTACAGAGTTGAAATTTAGTTGTAACTTCTTACAGAAAGGTTTTATCTTTATACCAACAGCAGCTCTGAAATGGACTTTCTAAGAGTTCCTGGTGTTGTGTTGAGCAATAAAAAACATTCCATGGTATTGAGTAATAAGTAACAATAATATTGGTTATTATCTCTATTTTTTAGAGTGAGTCACCTGTTATTGGTATTATATTTGGTTTGAGCACCCTTATAGAGGGTGCTTTTTTTGTGCATATGCTCTTTAATCTCTATCTTGTAAGTGTATCATTTTAAAACTATAAATAAATATATAATAAACATGTCTACATTTCCGTCTGTTGAATATAAGGGTTTAGTTGTTCGTGAGAGTTCTTCAGGTTTTCATGCCAATGTAGAGACTCTAAATAGTAACGATTTGCCTCAAGGAACATTGTTGGTAGAGGTGAAATACTCATCGCTAAACTATAAGGATGCATTATGTATTTCGGGTAATAAAGGAGTTACAAAACAGTACCCCATGACGCCAGGAATTGATGCTGCCGGTGTGGTAGCTTATTCAGAGTCTCCTCTCTTTGAGATCGGCGATAAAGTTATTGTAACGGGTAATGATTTAGGTATGAATACTCCCGGAGGTTATGGCCAATATATTCGTATTCCTGCCGAGTGGGCTATTCGTCTTCCTCAGGGTCTCTCGTTAAAAGAGTCAATGATTTATGGCACCGCAGGATTAACCGCAGGGTTGAGTATTCAAAGATTATCAGAACTTGTACAGCCCTCGCAAGGAAAAATATTAGTTACTGGAGCCACTGGTGGAGTAGGAAGTATGGCTGTGGCGGTATTGAGTAAAATGGGGTATTATGTTACCGGTGAGTCGGGTAAAGAGGAGGAGATTCCTTTCTTGAAATCCTTAGGAGCAACAGAGGTTATTATGCGGCAGGATTTTATGGCAGAGCCCGCTAAACCATTAATGCAAGCTCGTTATGCCGGTGCCATAGATGTGGTAGGTG
>CAMTOX010000067.1 GCA_947074225.1 uncultured bacterium | reverse complement strand
TTTAATTTATTAACCAAGCTGGAGAAAGTTGCATTTGCAAGTTGAATTCAGCTATCATCTTGCTGGCAAATAGGAACCAAAGAGGGTTTAAAGAGGGACCAAAGTCGGATCCTATACCCGAATTTGGTCCCTCTTTGAGGGGTCTTAAATAATAGTCGGTAGGTAAGTTGACTCTTCTAACTATTGGATAAAAAATCAAACAGGATTATTTTACTCTCTATAGATAATAACTTAACCTCCTCTTTTTTATTGGTCAATAGATTACACGTTATTCTTTTTCGTGATTTCTACTTAACTCCAAGAGATACAAATTTCTTAACGGGTGAATGGTGCATCGTAATTCTTCAGTAGTAGGTTTCTTGAAAAATAGTTGTATAAATATCATTATATGTGAATATATTGCTATATTTGTACTTTGCAATTAGATATGAAAGAGTTGACAGAAAAAGAGTTGTTGCGGCGCATCGCTTTAGATTTTACCAAAAATGAGGAGCAGATACGTCAAGAATTGTCGGACTATTTTTCAGAACTATCCGATTCTCAAATGCGTAAATGGGAAGCTTCGGGTGCTTTGGAGTCTGTAGAGATTAATGGCGAACGTCGCTATTTTAGGAATGCTGCACGAAACCTTTTGCGCATTGACGCCAAAGGCAGAGAGCTATTGTTGGCGCGTGAGGGCGAAGAACGAGCAGAAAGGGCACAAATGTTGGCACGCTATATTCCGGCTTTGGTGAATGGAGAGATTCCAAAGACTAAAAAATACCAAGTAACCTATAGGTTAACGGTTAAAGCCGATGCTGTACCTGCCGGAGAGCTCTTGCGTTGTTGGTTGCCCTATCCTCGTACTGATGAGAAACGACAGGTTGCGGTACATTTATTGCATTGCAATGTGAAAAATTCACAAATTCTATCGCAAGGAGTTCCACATGCTTCGCTCTATGCCGAGCAAAAAGCGGTGGCAGGCAAAGATACACTATTTCAAGTGTGCTATGCCTTTACCTCTGTGGCTGAGTTTCTGAAAGAAATACCATCAAGTGTGAACCAATTTGTGAAAGTGGGATTTGAAGATTTTCTCTGTGAGCGGCTCCCTCATATTGCTTTTTCAGATGCTTTGAGGGAGTTGGCATATACCATTGTGGGCGATAACGATTCGCCTTACCATAGTGCTCTTTTAATCTTCCAATGGATACGCAAACAGTTACCTTGGGCCAGCGCCAGAGAGTATTCCACTCTTAAGAATATTCCAGAATATGTGATGCAATATGGACATGGCGATTGCGGACAGGTGTCGCTACTCTTCATTACGCTCTGTCGTATTGTCGGAGTTCCAGCACGTTGGCAAAGTGGTTTCATGCTCCACCCAGGATTCGAGAACCTGCACGACTGGACAGAGATATACCTACAAGGTTTAGGCTGGGTGCCTGTTGATGTCTCTTTCGGACCGCAAAAGCGGTTGGACAGCGAAAAGGAACGCAACTTCTATTTTGGAGGTATGGATGCTTTCCGATGGATTGTTAACAGTGATTATGCTGGCGAACTAGTGCCAACTAAGGAATATGAACGTAGTGAGCCCATAGATTTTCAACGCGGAGAAGTGGAGTGGGGAGGTGGTAACCTCTATTTTGATAGCTGGGACTATGAGTTCTTAGTTGAGCATTTGGAAGAGTAGCATATGAAATTGAATGTTATCTAGTATGGGCTGTGTGGAAGATGAGATTAAAAAAGAAATCCAATAAATTATTAAGAATAATAATCTAAATAAACATTAGAGTTGTTGTATGGTATTTTATTTTTCAGGTACAGGAAATTCTTTAGCCATTGCTAAACGTATTGCCCAGCGACGTGGTGAGCAGCTGGTAGATATTGCCAAAAGTTTACGCGATAAGCATTATAGTTTCATTACAGCAAAGCGTGAACCAATAGCTATTGTATGCCCTATTTATTATTGGGGATTGCCCACTGTGGTTATCTCTTTCTTAGAACGTGTTCAATTGCCCGGACGTGGTAACCCTTTTATCTATGCCGTCTTTACATGTGGGGGTAGTATTGGTATTACCGATCGACAACTCACACAGGTGTTAGACAATCGCGGCTATGAATTGGGTGCTGCCTACTCCATTAAAATGCCCGATAACTTCATACTTTCCTTTAATTTATTAACTCCGGAATCTGAGGTCCCTAAACTCCTTGAACAAGCCTATGCCCGCTTGGAACATATATTAGATGCTGTAGAGGTGCGTCGTTCTGTAGAACATCTCATTCATCGTGGACGTTTCCCCCGCATGGCATCGACCTTTGCTTATCCAATCTATAAATGTGGACGCTCAACAGAACCTTTCTTTACCAATAGTAGTTGTAATGGTTGCGGACAGTGCGAAAGAAATTGTCCTATTGGAGCTATAAAGTTATTTGATGGGTTACCTACCTGGATTACTACTCACTGTGTGCTCTGTTTGGCTTGTTTGCATCGTTGCCCACAAAAAGCATTGCAGTATGGCGAAAAAACCTCCTCGCGCGGACGTTATGTGCATCCGGAGTTGAAGTAGAGTGTGCTTGCACTTTACTTACATAAAGTTACGCAAGTAGTAACTTTATGGAATACTAGGAGAATTGATTTATATTACTTGTGTTTATTTGTCGATTCCTGACTATTATTCCGACCTTATAATATCCTTGAAAGTGGGTAAATATGGGTTGCTCAATTCTTCCGGTAAAGAGCTTGTGCGTGCAGATTATGATGCCATTGTAGTGCTTGAGATTCCGAAAGAACGGTATGGTGCTACCAATACGACTAATGATCCTTTCTTTGATTGTATTGACACATAGATCTACTATTTGTTAGGCAAGCAGGACCATTGGGATTTATATAGTATAGATGGTGATTTAGTGAGGGAAAATGTGGACGTTGAAGAGTTTAATGAGTTACAAATGTATCAATCTAATAATCAGATAGGTGTAGGCAATTTGGGAGATTATCATTTTTATTGAGAAGAGCTTATAACATCAGAATAAGGTATTAAATGATTACAGAATAAAAAAGAAAGACCGATTGAAATGTACTTCAATCGGTCTTTCTTTTTATTCAATCGGAAAGTCATGACTCCATATTTCAGATAGTGTGCCACTGTCGTCATAGATAAAGAAACCGGAGATGGTAGAGTCGGCATTGCAAAGCTCTAGTGCTGCTTCTAAGCCCATAACCATACAGGCGGTAGCATAAGCATCGGCAGTCATACAGTCGGGTGCAATGATGGTAGCACTTAAAAGTGAGTGCTCTACCGGATAGCCTGTTTTAGGATCTATGGTGTGCGAAAATTTTTTACCCTCTTTGACATAGAAGTTGCGGTAGTTCCCCGATGTTGCCATGCCGGCATTGGTAAACGTTACCACACGTTGTATTTCGCTTATTGTAGAGGTGCTATCTTCAACAGGCTTATTAATACCTATTCTCCATAGGTTACCTTTGGCATTCTTACCTAAGGCGGTTACTTCGCCACCAATCTCTACCAAAAGGTTCTTGACTCCGTGCTGACGCAATGCATTTGCCACATGGTCGCAAGCATACCCTTTGGCAATGGCGCTGGCATCGAGCATGGTTTGTGGAAACTGTTTTACCAATTGGTTATTAACGATAGCTACCGATTGGTAATCGACAAATTGCTTGATACTATCTACTCGTTCGGGTGTAACCTGGTCTTGTTTTTTAAATCCAAATCCCCAAAGATTTACTAATGGTGCTACGGTAATATCAAAATCTCCTTGGGTATGTTCCGATACCTGTTGTGAGGTGTGAAAGAGCGTAATAAAGAGCGAGTCTAAAACCACTGTCGTATCGTTATGGTTGATGCGTGATATAGTAGACTGCTCATTGAACATTGATAATGAGAAATCAATATCTTTCAAGGCGCGTGTAATAGTTGTGTCTAAGTTTATTCCGCCTGGCGAAGCATAAGTGATGTGATAAGTTGTTCCAAAAACGACTCCTTCAGTGCGCAAGTACTCGGCTTTCTTTTCTGGTTTATTGTAAACTAACAAGAGTAAAGCTATAATGAAAAGAAGAAATGTGAAAATGAGTTTTTTTCTTTGTTGCATATGTTTTCGGTTTAAAAATTGATACTATTTAGGAGTGTACGTTCGTGCTTCAGAAGCCAGGACTTCCGACTCATACCGGCATTATAACCGGTAAGTGAGCCATTAGAGGCTATTACACGGTGGCATGGTATAATGATGGCCAAGGGATTTGTTTTGCAGGCACGACCCACAGCCCTTGCTGCGTGAGGTTTCTGAATGGCATGGGCAATTTGACCATACGACATAGTGGTGCCAAAAGGGATTTTAAGGAGTTCCTTCCATACCTCTATTTGAAACGGAGAACCTTGAAATGTTAATGGAATGTCAAATATTTCATTTATTCCATTAAAATAGTTATCGAGTTGATTATGGCATAATTGTAGCAATGAATTTTGTGTTGCAAAGCGTGTTCCCTCATTCACAAATTGCAGTTTAAGAATCGCAGATTCTAGAGCTGTGATTTCAATTATGCCAATAGGCGAGCGGTAGTGATAACACTCTGTTTTCATGCATACAAAGATAGTAGAATTGTGATGTATTGACAAGTAGATGCAGGGGTATAATGGGCTCTATATTCAGAAATCACTGACAGAGTGTCGTATTTTAATGACAAACTTTAAGTGTATTATGACTAAAACGTGTCAAAATGCCTATATTAATGTATTATTTTGTATTGGCATACCAATTGTAAAAAAGAAAGTGTCAACGATAGTGTGACAGACGCGAATAATAAACAACTAATAAAAATAAATTCATTAATTACTAACAACAGTTATGGGAAAGATTATTGGAATCGACTTAGGAACTACCAACTCATGTGTAGCAGTCGTAGAGGGTAATGAGCCAATTGTAATCGCAAATAGCGAAGGCAAACGCACCACTCCATCGGTAGTGGCATTTATGGAAAACGGAGAACGTAAAGTAGGTGATCCTGCAAAACGTCAAGCGGTAACTAATCCAGAGAATACAGTATATTCTATTAAGCGTTTCATGGGTGAGACCTATGATCAAGTAGAGAAAGAGGCCAAACGCATGGCTTATAAAGTGGTGAAGGGCGAAAACAATACTCCACGCGTAGATATTCGTGGTCGTCTATATACTCCACAAGAGATTTCGGCTATGATACTTCAGAAAATGAAGAAAACTGCCGAAGATTATTTAGGTCAAGAGGTAACAGAAGCTGTTATTACAGTACCTGCTTATTTTAGCGATTCTCAACGTCAGGCAACAAAAGAGGCTGGTGAAATTGCTGGTTTAGTAGTACGTCGTATTGTTAATGAACCTACAGCAGCTGCTTTGGCTTATGGATTAGATAAAGCACATAAAGATATGAAAGTTGCCGTATTTGACCTTGGTGGTGGTACTTTCGATATCTCTATCTTAGAGTTAGGCGATGGCGTATTTGAAGTAAAATCTACTAATGGTGATACTCACCTTGGTGGTGATGACTTTGACCACGTAATCGTAGATTGGTTGGCCGATGAGTTTAAATCGGAAGAAGGTATCGACTTACGTCAAGACCCAATGGCCTTGCAACGTTTGAGAGAGGCTGCTGAGAAGGCAAAAATTGAATTGTCGAGCTCTACCAGCACAGAAATTAATTTACCTTATATCATGCCGGTTGATGGTATTCCAAAACACTTGGTAAAAACTTTAACCCGTGCTAAATTTGAACAGTTGGCCGATTCATTGATTCAAGCTTGTATTCCACCTTGTGAGAATGCATTAAAAGCTGCAGGGATGAGCAAAGCCGATATCGACGAGATTATCTTAGTGGGTGGTTCAACACGTATTCCTGCCATTCAAGAGTTGGTACAGAAGTTCTTTGGTAAAGCGCCTTCAAAAGGTGTAAACCCTGACGAAGTAGTAGCTATTGGTGCTGCAATTCAAGGTGCTGTATTGAGTGGCGATGTGAAGGATGTATTGTTGCTCGACGTAACTCCTCTTTCTTTAGGTATTGAAACTATGGGCGGTGTGATGACAAAATTGATTGATGCCAACACTACTATTCCTACCAAGAAGTCGGAAACCTTCTCAACGGCCAGCGATAACCAACCATCGGTACAAATTAATGTATTGCAAGGGGAACGTCCAATGGCATCGCAAAATAAACAGATTGGTATGTTCAACTTAGATGGCATTCCAGCTGCTCCACGTGGTGTACCACAAATTGAAGTAACTTTCGATATCGATGCAAACGGTATTCTTAAGGTTACTGCAAAAGATAAGGCAACAGGTAAAGAACAAGCTATCCGCATTGAGGCATCGAGTGGTTTGAGCGAAGAAGAGATCAAACGCATGAAGGCTGAAGCAGAAGCAAATGCTGAGTCCGACCAAAAAGAGCGCGAAAAGATTGATAAGCTTAACCAAGCCGATGGCATGATTTTCCAAACTGAGAAACAGTTGGCCGATCTTGGCGATAAATTACCTGCCGATAAGAAAGCTCCTATTGAGTCGGCTTTGAGTAAACTTAAAGATGCTCATAAAGCACAAGATATAGCAGGTATTGATGCGGCAATGGCCGAATTGAACAATGCTTTCCATGCAGCAAGTCAAGATATGTACAATGCTACAAATGGTCAAGGTGGTGCTGCCGATCAAGGACAACCACATCAAGAACAACCTCACCAAGAGTCGCATGACGACGGTGGCGTTACCGATGTAGATTTTGAAGAAGTGAAGTAATTCATTTCAATAAATAGATTAAAGAGCAGTTCCTTCTGGAGCTGCTCTTTTTTTGTGGTGAATTTTATCTTTAAATCTATCTTCTGAAAGGATATTATTTATAATTTTGCGCCCGTTTAATTATTGAAATATTAATTAGTTTAGTTTTAAGGTTATGAAGAAGATTTCTTATTTGTTAGGTAGTTTATTGTTGATCTCATTAATGAGTTGTACTAACTCCCCACGTAATCAAGTGGTAGAGACTCCAGCGAAAGCTTTAGAGGTATTAAAGGCCGGAAATGAACGTTTTGTATCGGGTAGTTCCATGAATCCAGATCGCGATGAAGCATTATTAAACGCGCTTGAGAGTGGCCAGCACCCTTTTGCGGCCATTGTAGCATGTTCTGACTCACGCGTTCCTGTGGAGTTGTTGTTCGACCAAGGTTTTGGCGATCTGTTTGTGATTCGCAATGCCGGAAATACCGTCTCTGAACCAATATCGCAAGGAAGCGTTGATTATGCAGTAGATCATTTAGGGGTTAAAGTAGTAGTGGTACTTGCACATACTTCATGTGGTGCTATTACAGGTGCAGTGTGTACAGGTGAACATCATGATGCACATGAGTTAGAAGATGATGGGTATGTTCCTGAACTATTGCATGTGGTGGGCGACCAGATACCTGAATATATTGGTCAGTGCGACATGGTTAATGAAGCTGCAAAAGCAAATGCAAGAGTGCAGGTTGAACGTATGCTAAAAGCGGGAAATATTAGGGACCGTGTTAAGAAAGGAGTCTTGAAAGTAGTACCTGCTATCTATAATATTAAAGATAAGCGTGTTTATTTTATAGAATAACGCCACGATATTGATTTTCTCTAAGAGTAGTTCTAAATGGAGCTGCTCTTTTTTATTGTCTTATAAAAGGAAAGATAGATTATGAGCTGCTTAAATGATAGCTAATAAGGTCAATCTTGGAAAATAGATGAAAGTAGTATGAAAAAAATAAATGGGTTACAGATTCAATCTATTTTTGTGGTGTGATTGATGAATAGTTTCATCTGTTTCTGCAATATATGATAAACTTAAAGGTGTGGTGTTTATTTAGTGAAAGCTTTCTTGAGAGCATTTATTCTAAGGTGGATATAGTGTTGTGTAATCTCTGAATGACGTGCTAAATCAAATCCATGGGGTGTACCCTTGGTTTTATGAAGTTCTACTTGAGTGCCATGGTCAATTAATTTCTGTGCATATAATAACCCTTCATCTCTCAGACAATCTATGTCGGCACTCTCAAGGTAGCTGTCTGGTAGAGTATCTGGTAGAGTGTTTTGAAGTGGCGATGCAAGATCTTTCATCTCTGTGGTACAATTCTTTAAATAGAGATCCCATACTTTGATCGTGTTTTTAGCATTCCATAGTGGTGTGTCGGTAAACTCTTTCATAGAGTTAGTATGCATGGTGTAATCGGTTGCCGGATAGAGAAGCATTTGGAAGCACGGAGTATACTTCTTTTTGTAGGCATATAGATTACATAGATTGGCTGTAAGTGTACCTCCGGCACTATCTCCTGCAACTGCTATTTTATTAAGGTCGAAGTTATGTTTTTTAGCATTGGTAATGATCCAATCGTAAGTTCTAAATATATCTTCAAATGCTGCAGGAAATGGGTAGTTAGGCAGAAGATGATAATTGGGAAAAATAACGGTACATTTTGCTTTTTCGGCAAAAGTCATGGCTAGTTTATAGTGATAACTTACCGCAGGGTATGCGAAACCTCCTCCGTGAATATAGAGCAAGACAGGTTGCCCCTTTTAGATCGG
>CAMTOX010000066.1 GCA_947074225.1 uncultured bacterium | reverse complement strand
AGGAGGGGGATTAGACTTCTTTTACGATGGCGCTTTCAACCAACAAGGATACACCGCGGGCATGACAAAAGCGGAAAAAGCAGAACAACAGATGCACACTACCTATAACCGATATTATATTGAGAATGAGAATTTCATTAATAAAGTAAGGGTAGGTATTAGTTTGAACAACGAATTCCCAATTAGCCGTGTTACCATTTTGTTCGATTGGGGCGTATATCTTTACGACCCTCTAAAGAATGCCTATACACATAAGAAAGAGAACAACATTAATTCTGTAGGAATTTTATATAAGTACGATATTCAGAAAGAAGATGGTTGGAACTATTTCCGTTTGGGATTACGCTGCCGTTTATACGACAATTTGTACGCTCAAGTATCGGTAAAGACACATCTTCAGAAAGCAGAATTTATTGAATTTGGATTAGGATATCAATTCCCATTTAAAAAACAGAACGATAAGGAGAGCCTATATCATAAGAGTACAAAGTGGGAGCTTTATCACCCCGATGCTAAGCATAAACGTCCGGCCCCGGCCTTCGATAATAATAAAAAAGAGAAGAAGAAAAAGCTACCAAAATCTAAAGGTGAGTTCTAAGCGTAAAGAAGAGCAGGATTGAAACTTCATTCAGACAATCTGTTTGCACATTTCTTCTTTTAACAAAGCACCTTTCAACTATCTGGTTTAATGGTTACTCATATAAACCATATGAATATGAGGAATATAGAGTCTCATAACTATTGATTTTTTTGAGTTAGCATGATTTATAGATTTGCCATTAAAGCAGTTTTTAAGAAACCCTATTTTAGGGTTAAGAGATAAAATGTGATGTCCATTGAAATTTAAATTTCAATGGACATCACATTTTATGTATAGTTTAATGAGTAGTTCAACACTATCTTATTATTGAACTATTACTTTGATTGTGTTACATTTACCATGGTTATTTAACCGTAGCAAATAAACCCCTTGAGGTAAATGTTGAATAACAACTTGGGTGTTCTGTGCCACAAAGGAGTGCAATAACTTCCCCATTGAACTAAAGAGGGTTACTTGGGTGTTTATTGCAATCCGATCTATGGTTAACACTCCATCTTGTTGATATACCATTGGGATAATATCGTTATTGAGTCCTTTAGATTCGGTTTCTACAGCACTTCGCTTTACAATAAAGAGTGGTAGAGTCAACTGCCCATGTTCTGATAACGTATATCCATTATTTGTTATGGCATGCTTTGTAGTATCATTACTAAATTGAATATAGGTCTCATAACCTTGAGGCAAATCATGATAAGGTTTAATACGATAAATAGAACTACTATCTGTATTTACACGAATATTAAATTGCATGGTATCGGGCACAAAAGGTTGAGTAAAAAATGCAAAGTTACCAATTGCCATGTTATTCCATATAATATTAGTTCCGTTGGTTCCCATTTTTACTGCATCTTGATTCCGTACATAATAGTGGTTAGCTCTATTATTAAAATAGAGTCCAACCATGTCTTGTTGCACATTATCTTTTAAGAGAGAAAAAATAAACCGTTCATCAGTTTCCTCAGAGTAATTATCGACAACTGTAGCTGGTGCATCTCCATATCCTGTAAATAAGATGTTTTGTGTTTCTGAAACTGCTAAAGCTGTAGGAGTCATAAAAGCATAGTAGGCAGTATAGGGTTGTGCATTGTAAATCTCTGTATCTATGGTTAAGAAGTCACCATTTTGAGCATCGGCAGAACGGTGGTATAAGTATCTAGGCAAGTTACTACTTTCATGGTATGCATAGCTACTGGTTTGTGGCACCCCTACTAAAACCAAGCCATCGTCCCAAGTACGTTGCCAAGTATTGTCGGCATAGCGTGAGTGTCTTTGTAAAGAGCTTGCGCCATTAGATACCACACCAATTTGCAAAGAGATATCGGCACCAAGCACATTCGGGTTATTGGCATAAAAGCGGTAGCTATTATTCAATGGTCCTGCTCCAGTTGGGTAGGTATCGTCGGTACCATAGAAAGAGTTATTGACAATTAGCATAATAAAGCCCGTTCCTGCCGGAATAATATGTCCATCTTTAAGAATCACCTCACTGCCGTTATAAGGCAGACTGGTAATATCTACCCAGTTTTGGTTTCCTTGTCCATTTTCACTTCTAAGAGCAGAGCTATAGAGGCGTATGAGATAATCTACATTAAGTCGTGCCAGCAGTTCGCTTCTATTGCCACCTCCGGCTTTAGAGATATCGGTAGGCACAAAACGTATTCCGGTATGTAGGTCAAGATCGAAGGGTAAGGTTATAAAAGCAAAGAGACTTGCACTGCCATTGTTTACAAAGCTATTCAAATTCATCTCTATTGATAGGGCATCGTAAAGGAGTAGAGAGTCGGTTACCAGAAGTTGCGCACCAGTGCTTTGCGAAACGTTTGGCTGTACCGCAAGCCTTAAGTTATTCATCTTTGTAACGCTTTGAATGGTATCTACAGCTGTTTGTGGCAGTGCCACATTGATATTTGTGCTTGCCAAAGCAGTAGCAAAGGTTGGTGCGGCAGCCATCTCCACAGAATAGGTCGAAGCGTTGCTATCGTTAAATAGGAAGGTGTATGTGTTTCCCGGCAATGCCTGCGTATAGCGAAAAAGGGTACCCGAGAGGGCAAAAGTGGTATCGGCAAGTAGTGTAGAATCCACACCATCTGAGCTTATTTTCACCGAAGTAGCTCCAGAAGGTATTGTGGCGTAGGCATTGAAACTAAGTGTGTTGGTGGCATTGGTCATGACAATATCATAACTATCCGGTTTATATTGCGTTACCATGGTGGAAGAGTAGGTAAGCACTACATTTGGATTTGCACCATTGTAAAGTTTATATCCTGAATTATCCAAAAAAGAGTATTTTGCCAGCTCCTCTGTTGCTGCAAGTGCAGTTCCAGAAAGTGGAGTGGGTTGATAGTTCGAGTAATGCACCACTACTCTACCTGCTGCCGGATCGGCAACTATGATGGTATCTATTACAGCATCTATTCCGAGTGCTCCATTGGGTGCATAGATTATTTTATCGTCGTAGAGAAAGATGGAGTTTAGAATCTTGACATTACCCGAGAGGTATAATACTCCATCTTGAAAAATAGCACTTCCTTCGTCGGCTCTATTATTCTGGAATATTACCGAGTCTGTAATAGTTACGGTGGCTCCAGAGCATATGGCTCCTCCCACTCCTGCGGAGTTATTTTTAAATAGTACATTTCCAGACAAGTTGAGTGTTCCTGTTTCAATATATATAGCTCCTCCACATCCGGAATATGGTGCCGAACTATTTCCAATAAAAGTTACACAATCTGTTATGGTGAGTATCCCATTATCGGCAAGGATTGCTCCACCATACATTTTTGCCGAATTACCTTCAAAAAGTACAGAATCTTGAATTAATACGTTACTCTGTTGAAAAGTGAATGCGCCTCCATAAAGAGCAGAAGTATTATTAATAAATTTACTACGTCCGCCAAGAATTAAGTTACTACCATGTCCAATTCTTAATGCGCCACCATAATTATTCGTTCCCGACACAGAACCATTTTTGAGTACAATGTTTAGTATGTTAAAAGTATCTGTTGTAGCCGTTAAATCTATTACTCTACCCTTGTTATTGCCATCTAAAGTTGTGCTATCTTCAACAACATCGGTCAGAAGCCATTGGGTAGCATCGCCAATGTATCCGCCTTTAATGGTAATTCCTGCTGTTGCAGTGGTAAAGTTACCTTGAAATGTTCCGCCATTAGAGGAGCTACGCATGAGCAGAACATCGTGTGGCGATGCAGCAGTTAGAGCGTCTTGTAATGCTATTCCCTTTATAGAGTCGTTTTGGGTGGCGACACCATAGTAGTACCTACCCGAAGTAGATATACGAACTACTAAGGAGCTGTCGTTACTGGCATGCAGGCATAGTCCCAAGAAACTTAACAACAGAATGAAAAGACATTTAGAACAGTTTCTATCTAAGATTCTAGATTTCATGATGTTGCAAAGAGTGATTACGATTTACAATTTAAAAACGATATATCAATAGGAGCAGGTTTATCTTCTGCTCTTTAGTTTAGTTTTATAGACCCTAATGAAAATATAGCACATAAACAAACCAATGAAAAGAACAGAAATAAGTATTCCATCGCCCAATGGCATCACATCGTCAGGGTTCTCTACATCTATCCATGGGTCGTCGGTATCAAGTTCTGTATCAAGATCTGTCCCTGTTCCCGTAGTAGAACCGGTATAGGTTGCAAAATTTACTCCATTAAAACTATTAAGGTCTAACTTGCTATCAAATAGCGAACCCGTTTGTGGATGTGTATAGACTTCTGAGGCCTCCGACGGATTATAGGAGTCCTGATAAAAATTAGCACCATTGGCATTTACGGAGTAGGTCTCTGCAAATTGTGCAAAAAGTAGCATTGGCAAAAATGTCAATACCAGATATATTAGAAGTCTAGGTGTCACAATTGTTTTCATCTTGTGTTATATCTATAAGTTATTTGGTCATTTATTATTTGATAACCACTTTCTCAGTAAATATATTGTCGTCGATCTTTACTTTTAGCAGATATACACCCGCTATAAGGTTATCTATCACTATCTGTGGTTCTATATTTGAATAGTCCCTTACCAATTTTCCAGAGGTAGTGTAAAGCCATATCTGTTTTACATTATCTAAATAAGCAAGATAAAGAGACTGTTCTTTAGTTATAATTGTAATGTGAGCATTAGAAGTAATATTTTCACTTTCTGTTATGGTTCTAAATTTTTTAATAAAATCTAGCCAAAGTATTACATTACCTCTGGATTTTATTTGATAATTATCTGTCATTAATGTTCTCTGCGGTGTATTCTCTTCGGTAATATATAGGTCGTACTCATTAGAGAAAGGTTTATATGCTTTTAATGCATATCCGTTAGTCTCTTCCGTAATAAGATTCACTTGGAATCGCATAGAATCTCCTTGAAAAGGTATTGTATTAAAGGCATAGTTGGCTGTTTGAAAATGATTCCATAAAATGTTCACGCCGTTTGTTCCCATTTTAATAGCGTCCTCATTTCGAACATATTTATCGGAAGCATCTTGATTAAAATAGATACCCATCATATCCTGTTGCACATTATTTTTCGTAAGTTGGAAAATAAATCGTTCTTTATCTGCCGCATTACTTTGATACAACACAACATCTGGTGTTTCTCCATATCCGGAGAAAGAAATGCTTTGTGTTTCGAGTGTTCCCACAGTAGTTGGAGACATAAATCCAAAGTAAGCAGAATAAGGTGTAATGTCAGTCTCTTCACTATCGAATGCTACATATCCTCCATTACCGGCACCTGGTGTGCGCATATAAAGATATCGAGGCATATTGGTATCGGCACTATAAGAGGCTTTATATGAGTTTGGTAATCCTAAGAATGTTAATCCATCGTCCCAACTATATTGCCAAGAGTCAGAGTCATAATCATCATGCCGTTTCACAGATGCAGCACCATTGGATGCTACTTGAACGGAATATTCTGCATCGGCTCCCAAGCTATTAGGGTTTAAGGCATAAAAGCGATAAATATTATTTTTTGGTCCTGCCCCTGAAGGATAATCAGAATTGTTACCATTATAGTAAGAGCTATCTACAATCATCATTATAAACCCTACCCCGGCGGGAATAATATATCCATCGGTTAGTGAGGCATAGTCGCTAGTAAACGGCACAGAGGTTACATCTACCCAGTTTTGATTTCCCTCGCCATTAATACTTCTAAGTTCCGAGCTATAAAGTCTGATGCGATAGTCGGTATTTAGTCGGGCAAAGATTTCACTTCTATTTACTCCTCCGGCTTGTGAAACATCCACTGTTTCAAAACGTACTCCAGAACGTAAATCTACATCGAAAGGTAAAGAGAGGTAAGCAAAAGAGCTATTTGCACCATCTGCTGTGAAATTAGACATATCAACATCAACACATAAAGCATCGTAGATGACTAATGTATCTTGCACACTGAGCATGGGACCTTCATTTACAGTCATTTGTGGGGTCACATCAAGTCGGACATTATTGAGAAGTATTTTTCCTTCAAAAAATATTTCAAAAGGCGATATAAATTCAAAATTATAAACACCATCATCGCTAGCAGTCGTATATTTTGATTCCTCGTCAATAATAAGATATGCTGGTGTAGGAGCAGTAACCACATCCATAGTAGTAGCATCAGTATCATTAAAAGTCAAAGTATAAGTATTACCAGGGAGTGCTTGTGTATATCTAAAGACAAGACCACTTGCCTCAAAGACGGAATCGGCTAGGAGTGATGCATCTTTACCATCAGATGAGATGGTAAGAGTAGTAGCTCCGGTGGGTATCGGTGCATAGAGGCTAAATGATTTAGTGGTAACACTATCGCTCATGGTGATGTCATAGCTATCGGGATAGACTCCAATAAGATTTACATTCTTTAGTCCCGAGACTACATAAGGATTAGAACCATTATAGAGTTTATATGGGGCATTATTAAGGAAACCATACTTAGCAATTTCTGTCCCTGCAGAAGCTACGGTATCTACCAATGGTGTGGGTCTAAAATCAAAATATTGTGTTATTAAACGTCCTGAATATGGATCGGCCACCTGTATAGTATCAATTTGCGCATTACTGCCTAATGATCCACTTGGAATCGCTACAGTATGACCCGAATCTAAATAGAGCACTCCTTGTAAACGAATATTATCTAATAGTTCAAGACTACCTTTCTGAAAGAAATCGCTCCCTAAAGTACCCTTGTTTTCTTTAAATCCTACACTATCTTTTAAAACCATTGAGCCATTAGACCAAATAGCACCAGTATTACCACTAAACATAACACTATCTGAGATTGTAATTGTGCCTTGATTATTGTATATAGCTCCACCTTTATTATAAGTATAATTTGTTTTATTATCTAAGAATTTGACATTATCTGATATTGTAAGCGAACAGCTATCGCAATAAAGTGCACCTCCAGCCGTTTGCGCAATATTATCTGAGAAGATAACATTTTCTTCCAAAGTTAGTTGTGCATTATTAGCATAGATACCAGCACCGGCATATGCTTTATTATTATTAAAATAGGTATTACCCTGAATAATTGTTGTACCACCTTTCTCTACATATATAGTCCCGTTATAAACAGAGCTACTTGAAGTAGTCAATGTATCTATATTATCTTTAAATGTTACATAATCTTTTATAGTCAATGAACCGTTTGACCATATAGCACCTTTGTTACCTTCAAAAAGCACAGTATCTGAAATGATTACCGTACCATTACTATTATAAATGCCGGCTCCTCTACTATAATCTGAATATGTTTTATTGTTAAGAAAAGACACCTTATTTGCTATGTTTAGCGTACAACTATCGCAATAAAGAGCTCCTCCTCCAAATTGTACATTATTATCAGAAAATACAACATTATCTTCCAAAGTTAACTGAGCATTATTAGCATATATACCTGCACCGGCATAAGCAATGTTATCCACAAAAGAGGTATTACCTTGAATAGTAGTTGTTCCACCTTTTCCAAGATATATAGTACCATTATAAGTAGAGGCAGTGGAAGTTGTCAAAGTATCTATATTATTTTTAAACAAGACACTATCGGAAATGGTTAAAGTACCATTAGACCATATTGCGCCGGTATTTCCACTAAATAAAACGCTATCGGAGATTGTAACAGTCCCGCCATAGTTATATATGGCTCCACCTCTATTATAATCATAGTAAGTTCTATTATTAAGAAATGAGACATTCCCTGAGATTGTTAACGTACAACTATCACAAAATACTGCACCTCCAAGATCAGCAGCAACATTTCCTGAGAATATGGTATTTCCCTCCAAAATTAAATGGGACTGATCAACATAAATAGCAGCCCCGTAATAGGAAGAATTACTAAGGAAAGCAGAATTTCCTTTAACTACCATGACACTTCCTTTTGGTAGATATATACCCCCTCCATATTGGTCACTAGTCGGTGTTTGTCCATTTTCAAAATAGAGGTTCACTGCCGTTGTCGTATCTGCCCCTGAATTAATTGTATGTACGCGTCCTGATTTATTTGCCTGCAAGATACTATAACCTGTTAATTCAGCAGAAGATACCCAAGATTGAGGGAGTCCAGAGAAACCTCCTTTTACAAAATAACCAGCTGCATTATTAGTAAACGCACCTTGAAAAATACCACCTTCTGTATTAATTCTCAGTAATAATGAATCTCGTGGTTGCATTAGTGTAAACACATACTGTAAGGTATCGCCAGAAGCAATAGCACTATCTTTAAGGTTTCCATAATAGTAACGTGTTCCGCTACTTATTCTTACTATTACAGCAGAATCTGCTGCTGTTTGAGCAGTAAGTTTATCCTGTGAAGTTAATGGGACAACAATTAAAATAGCCAACAGACAAAATAGTTTATTCATCATGATACTAATGTTTTAAATTGTATTATCTATAATGAGATCGGAAGAGCACACGTCTGAACTCCAGTCACATTCAGAAATCTC